>JBGTEI010000544.1:0-3718 GCA_041747875.1 Pyrinomonadaceae bacterium
AGCAAGCCGCTGTTGGTGTGAATATCAATTTGGGTAATGACTACAAATATTACAATACAAAGCTTCGTCAGCTTTACAGCCGTGATCTGATGTACAACGTCGTTGTTAATAGGAATTTGTATAAAGATCCGAATCTCTTGAGCGATCAAAGCAACAAAGGCGTTGTCTCCACAATAAAATCGATATTTTCAGGTGAAAAGCAACCGGACTCGAAGCAGGATAACTTAACAGTAGTATCCGGTTCTAACCAACCCGCGACGTCGGGCGATCAGATCGTATTAAACCCTGAAGAGAAAGCAAAAGCCGAGTCGTACGCGGGTGCGCTGATGGGCGGCTTAACCGTAGAACAAGTTGAAGGAACGAATCTTGTAAAGATCAACGTCATAAATACCAATCCGGAATTAGCAGCAATTGTCGCTAATGGTGTAGCTGAGGTATTTATGAAGGAGGACGTAGAGCGGGAAACAAAGCACGCAAGAGACGTTTTTACCGACGTAAAGAAATCTATTGCTGATCTCAAAACGACTTTAACCGGGCAAGAGAATGAGTTGATCGCCTTTATGAAAAGAAGTGATTTGGCTCTGATCGGAGAATCCGGTACCGATCTTACAAGCGGCAGATTGAGTGCGCTGAGCACTCAATGGCTGAGTGCGATGGACGACAGGCGAAAAGTTGAGGTAGCGTATAACACCGCAGCAAAATCCAAAGATCCCGGCTCGCTTCCCCAAGATCTGGTTAATAGTGAAGCGCTTCAAAACGCGCGGCAGAAATTTCTCGAGGAACAAGCGAAACTGAGGGAAAAACTACGTGAGCTGGATGCAAAGATCGACACGGCAGAAGCTGATCGAAAAGAATTGCTCGTAAAATATACACCTGAATATGTTGAGGTAAAGAAAATAGCCGCCAAGATCGAAGACTTGAAAAGATCTCGAAAAGAAGCAGAGACTAAAGGTGTAGCGACGATCAAGACGGAGAGCACAAAATTAGAAACGAGTGCCACCCAAAATCTTATGAGCGGACTTCGCTCACAGCTTAATGCTGCTCAGAACCGGGAAAGCAAGATCAGGAATGAGTATCTGACGGAAGTCTCAAAAGCGAATATTCAGGGTCAGGCGGCTCGCGAACTCACTACGCTTAAACGTGAGATCGAAACAAACCGTGGTCTGCTTGATAAATATGTGGGGACCGAGAAAGAACAAGAACTGGCACTCGCCAGCAATACGCCGGATAACATAAACTTTTCTACAAAAGCAGTTCCCGGAATGCTTGTCGGACCTGACCGGAACAGAAATATTATATTGGCCTTCCTGGTATCTCTGGTAGGTGGGATCGGGCTCTCATTCTTACTTGATTATCTTGATGATTCGATCAAGACCTCTGATGACATCGGACGCAGCCTTGGTTTACCTACGTTGGCCCTAATTCCGCATCAAGATGCTGTTAGCAGAAAGCAGCTGGGTAAAGGATCTGACGGTGTGGAAGGAGAACAAGTCCATTCGTTGGCGCTTATCGCCTTGCAGGATACCCGTTCTCCCGTCGCGGAGGCCTATCGCCATTTGCGTACGTCACTGCTGTTTTCTTCTGCAGGAAATCCGCCGCAGGTCATTCTGGTTACGTCATCCCAACCTTCGGAAGGTAAGACCACGACGGCTATTAATACTGCGATCACTTTGGCTCAGTCAGACGATGAAGTCGTAATAATCGACTGCGATCTGCGTCGTCCCCGTCTGCACAGTCATTTCGGAATGAACAATACTCACGGATTAACAAACTATCTTTCGGGCGACAGAAATACCGAGAATCTTTTGCAGCCGTGCCCTGAACTTCCAAACTTGAAGATCATTTCGAGCGGACCAATTCCGCCGAATCCGGCCGAACTTCTTAGTTCGAATGAAATGAAGAATCTGCTCCAATTCCTAAAGGGAAAATACAAGCATGTCATCATTGATTCACCGCCGGCGATCTCATTTACAGATTCAGCAATTCTTTCGACATTGTCTGACGGCGTCGTACTCGTCGCAAAATCCGGTTCGAGCTCGATCCATCTGATGCGTCGATTCAAGCAGCGTCTTGCCGGACTCGGAACAAGAATTTATGGCGTTGTGCTGAATGGTGTTAAACCGAATTCGCTTGAATACGGATATTACGGTTACGATTATGCTTACGACTATTACTCATCGGACGACGACACTACTCCTTTGCTTGAGGATGAATCGAGTCGGATTCCTGACGACGGGATCGAAGGAGATGAGTCGATTCATGAAACGAAGGATTAGGTTTAAAGATCTAAATTAGAAGAAACCCGCAAGATGAAGTAATGCTCATCTTGCGGGTTTTCTTTTATGCCTAATTCATCTATATCCCTGATAAATATGAACTGAGTGCTTCTTTCCAGCCCCTAAGCGGTTTTAATCCGAGGCGTTCTGAAAACAAACATTCCAATCCGGAATTTCTCGGTCTTTTAGCCGGCCTGTTCAGATCACTATCCGAGATCTTTTCTACCAGAGAATTATCCAGATTTTTGATTCGACAAATCTCTTCGGCAAAATCACTAAAACTCACAAGACTTCCCGAATTCTTTACGTGATATGAAAGCGGCAGATCAAGATCGATCAATTGCCGCAAGCGAACAGCAAGGTCATATGCAAAGGTAGGAGTTCCATACGCGTCGTGAATTGCTTTGATCGGAGTACCACCTTTAAGGTATGAATGCATCGTGCTAAGGAAATTTGCACCACCATCGCCAAAGATCCAACCGCTTCTTACAATGATTGACCGCGCATAGGCTTTCCGCGCAAGGATCTCCCCGTCATACTTTGTCATTCCGTAATATCCGATCGGATTTGGAGTATCGCGCTGATCATATAGGTCAGACTTTTTGCCGTCAAAAACATAGTCCGTTGAAATCGTCAGAAACCTGCAGTCGACTTCTTTTGAAACCAGCGCTAAATTTTCGACACCGGCGGCGTTTACCGCATAGCATTGTTCGCGTTTAACTTCCGCACCATCCACATCCGTATATGCCGCACAATTAATTACGGCATCCGGCTTAACGATTTCAAATGTTTCAAATAGTGAATCGCGGTTTTTGATATCCAATTGCTGACGCGTGAACGCAAATATTTCGTCACCATTTTCCAAACAATGGCCGATGACCGATTTTGCGACCATGCCATTTGCACCCGTGATCAATATTTTCATTTAGGTTGATTCGTGAGAGCTAAAAAGATAACAGCAAGTCTATTTATTTAATTTACGCATTTGTTTGAGCAGCGTCTCAGCTGCTTTTTTCGGAGAGTCGATATTCTTCAACAAGATCTTACCGTCATTTTCATTGGCGTTTTCAATTTCAAGACTACCAAAACCGAGCGCACGCTGGAAAAAATTTGCAGAAACAGTTACATCCTGGATTATCCGAAGCGGTACATTTCTGGTTTTTTTCGAAAGCAACCCCTCATCAATGCATATTTTTGAATCTGTAAGCGTGTAATGAACCATTTTTTGTTGCAGATGAAAGTATGCAGGAATCAATAATAGTGCGAGCCCGGCGGGGATCGAAAACCAATATGGGATCTGGTAACTGATCAATTGGCTCAGCAAACCGAATAGTGCCACAACAAAAAATGCACCGATAGCCGCCAGGACGTAGCCGATCTTTACAAACAGCAGCGTCGGGCGAAGAGAAAATATATGCTCTTCTTCGTCGTCTACTTCTTCT
>JBGTEI010000545.1:0-5783 GCA_041747875.1 Pyrinomonadaceae bacterium
CACGGTCTGCGACGAAAGTATTTCCGGAAGTTCGACGTCGATCTGCTCCACACCCATTTCCTTAAGTAAAAGAACGTGTTCCTTTGTGTCCGCAATGAGCGACGCAAATTCTTTTTTGATATCTTTGTCTTTCATTTAAGAAACTAGAACTATTTAAGGTTCCGCAAACTTACGATCTCGTCAAGAATTCGATGAGCAAGTTCATATTTTTTTATTAACGGAACTTCGATCTGGAAATCACTGTCACGCCTCAAAATAGTTGCGATATTTGTATCGGAGTTAAAACCTGCACCGGTCTTTGTGATGTCATTCGCAACGATCATATCCAGATCCTTGCGCTCCATTTTTGCTCTGGCGTATTCTATGACGTTATTTGTTTCCGCCGCAAAACCAACGACCAGCAATCCTTCATGTTTATTTTTAGAAACGCTTGCGAGGATATCTTGTGTTTTTTCAAGTTCAAGGCTTAGAGCCTCGTTTCCGTCTTTCTTAATTTTCTTATCAGCAGAATACTTCGGACGATAATCCGCAACCGCTGCGGCACCTATAAAGATCGATGACCTTGAAACCTCGTTTATCGTCGATTCATACATTTCGTGAGCAGATTCCGCCGAAATGATCTTCACAGGTGGAGGCGGATCGGCTGTCGTAACACCCTTTACAATAGTCACCTCAGCTCCTCGTTCTAGCGCGGCAGAAGCTAAAGCGAAGCCCATCTTCCCGGAAGAACTATTTGAAATAAATCTCACAGGATCGATCGCTTCACGGGTTCCGCCAACTGTTATAAGCAGCTTTTCACCCGCAAGATCCTGATCAATTATTTTTTTTTTTGAAAGCAGCGAAAGCGCTTGCCCGGCGATATTTTCTACATCTTCAAGCTTGCCCGTTCCAACCGTTTTACAGGCTAGTTCACCCGAAACGGGTTCGATGAACTGAACCCCATCTGCTTCAAGCATCCCGATATTTCTTTGTGTTGCCGGATGATCCCACATTTCAACGTTCATCGCGGGAGCAATTAAAACCGGTGCATTTGAGGCGAGATACGTTGATGTCAAAAAGTCGTCCGCGATCCCGTTTGCAAATTTTGCGATGATATTTGCTGTCGCCGGAACGATCAAAAGGAGATCTATCTCTTGTGAAAAATTTATATGCGCGATCGGATCGGGGTTGCTTGCTTCGTAGTCATCGACAAGGACGTATTTTTCGGTCAGAGCGCGAAAGGTCAGGGGCCGGATAAATTCGGTCGCGTTTTTTGTCATCGCAACCTGAACGTCGCATCCCGCTTTTTGAAGCAGGCGTAAAACTTCGATTGCCTTATAAGCCGCAATTCCTCCGCTAACGCCCAGTCCTACGCGATATTTTTTGTCCATACTCATAGAATTGAAAAGCAAAGATTAGCACATAAAACGACCAATAAAAAACAAATTGAGATTTGAGCAGAAATGCTAAAATGTAATTCCATTGATGAAATGATACAGAATCAACCAAACCTATTTGAAAATAGCGGAGCAAAGATCGCCGACGAAAGTGTCGTATTGTATGCACTTGGTGATTTTCAATCGCGCGGTAAGATCCTCGCCGGGCGGGAACTGCCGCTGGAGCGATTATTGGGAGCGTTTCGGAGAGCTTTTAATAAATACCGAATTGAACCCTTTGAAGATAGTGAGCTTGCGGGAATTTTAGGTAAACTTGGTGCTGAAGTGATCGAGGTACCCGACTTTGTTGCAATACATCCCTACAGGATTACGGTTTCTTCTGACCTCGCCGAAATGGCCAGGATGCGGTTTGACGAAGAAAGTGTTTTGGATTGATCATAAAATGGATTCCATTTTTAGTACGATCTTGATTTTTTTACTCCGTCGTCAAATTTATCCGCGAATACAACGACGCAAATAAATTTCAAATCATTTATCTTTCCGCACGATGCACCAACGAGTTTGAATTTTGGGTTGAGTGCATTTTCTCTGTGATGACGACCCGGAACGCCGTCATCGATCAACATTGCAAGCGTAACCTGCTCCGGAGTTTGTTCCCAATTTGTGATATTTTCACTTGCTAGCCCGGGAACCCCAAATTTATTTAAACGCGCAGTTAAGTCGCTTCCATCCTTTCCATAATGACCAAGTGAAGGATTTTCTCTAAGATCACTAAATTGCGCACGGGCGACTTTCATCAGGCCCTTCGAGATCTGTAGTTCACCTAGTGACGCTGTTGACTTTAGCGCCTCGATCGCTCCATCCACGGCAGGAATTCCTTCGCTCATTTGAAAACGAGGACGCCCGGGAATACTCAATACCTTCCCCGAAATAAAGGTTTTTTGTCGTTCGAGTTTCTTTAGATATTCTTCGGGTGAAGTCCTTGCGGAATTCATTTCTAGGAGCAGTCGTTTTTCGAACGAATCATCCGGTCTGGTATTTTTTGCCGTGTCAGCTGCTTTGTCCGGAGTTTGGCCAAGAACAGAAACACAGAAGATCGTAGACACTAAAACTGAGAGTGTAATTAAATATTGCATAGCATTCTCCCCGAGCATGTTTTACAAGTTTTGATAATCAGTTTAGAACTTTCCCGCAATGAAAAACAAGTTTTTTAGTCTGGCCGCATCTCTAAATCCCGGAATTGTGATTTGATCGAAGAATTGGAATAATTTCCGACAGTGCGTGGTTTATAGCTTTAAGCGCTATACTTTTGGTAGTACGCAATATTAATTAGAGGAAGAAATTATGAATAAATCGTATTTGGCAGCGGTTCTTTTGATCGGGATCTTTGTATTGAGCGCGTGCGGGCAATCAAAGCAGAATCAGACAAACGAATCATCCAAAGAGAAAGATTTGATGGCGAACACAAACGAAAAACCCGAGTTTGTTTCGGCCGAGGATGCGGCAAAAAAGGCGCTAAAAGCGGGTGATAAAATGCCGGCGTTTAACTTGCCAAACGTAAAAAATGAAAACGTAAGTAGTAATGAATTGCTGAAGAGATCGAATTTGATCGTAGTTTTTTATCGCGGTGCCTGGTGTCCCTATTGCAATTTATATTTGAAAAGGCTGCAGAATAGTCTACAGGAGATCAAGCAAAACGGCGGGGAATTGATCGCGATTTCTGTTGAGGATCCGGATAATTCACTTTCGGTCGCAGAAAAGAATGAACTGGAGTTTACCGTTTTGAGTGACAAAAATTTGGATCTTGCGAGAAAGTTCAATCTGGTATATCAACTCGATCCCGAAACCGACAAAAAATACAAAGGTTTTGGTGTCGATCTCGTTAAAAACAACGGAACGGAAACTCCCGATCTTCCCATATCTGCAACTTACGTTGTCGATCAAGATGGAAATATTACATTTGGGTTTATCGATCCGGACTATACGAAACGACTTGAATCAAAGGATATTATTTCGGAATTACAAAAAATTAAGAAATAAGAAAACGGTTTGCGCGGAATATTGCGGAAAAATCTGTGTTGCGGAAAGCATACGCGGGTTTTACCGCATTTTTTTTGTTATGTGATAATCTGATTCTACTTTTTTCCGGAGCAAAATTTATGAAAAAGATCTTTGTCGGTTTACTTTTGATCTGCTGGATACTTCCGTTAAATATTTTTCCTCAAAAGAAACCGCAGCCTGATTTTTTGACACTGCAATCACCGAAAAACCCGAGACTTGGTTTTGTTATCCATGGCGGCGCGGGTGTGATCAGACGCGGAGATCTGACGCCCGAAATCGAAAGCGAGTATAGAGCGACTCTGGAAGACGCTGTTTTAGCGGGTTATAAAGCACTGCAGGATGGAAAAACGAGTTTGGATGCGATCGAAATAGCGATCCGGATAATGGAAGATTCCCCGCTTTTTAATGCGGGAAAAGGTGCTGTATTTACTGCGGACGGAAAAAATGAACTCGACGCGTCAATTATGGACGGTAAAACTCAAAATGCCGGAGCAGTTGCCGGACTTCATCGTGTCAAAAATCCTATCACTTTAGCGCGCGCGGTAATGGAAAAATCCCCGCACGTGATGATGATCGGCGAAGGCGCAGAGAAATTTGCGGACGAAATGAAAGTCGAGATGGTTCCGGAAAATTATTTCTTTACCCAGCGCAGATGGGATTCGCTTCAAAAGATCATCGAAAACGAAAAAGCGAAGGCAGACGGCAAAGAATCTTCAAGACTTGATCCGCGTTTAGAACCGGAGAACAAGTTTGGAACGGTCGGAGCGGTCGCGCTTGATAAAAACGGGAATTTAGCCGCGGGAACTTCAACCGGCGGTATGTCCTATAAAAAATACGGCAGAGTCGGCGACGTCCCGGTGATCGGCGCAGGTACTTACGCGAATAATGAAACATGTGCCGTTTCGGCGACGGGATGGGGCGAATTCTTTATACGACTGACGGTGGCACGCGATATCGCTTCACTGATGGAATATAAGGGAATGCAGGTTCAGGAAGCCGTTGACGAGGTCATACAGAAAAAACTTCAAAACCTTGGCGGCGACGGCGGCGTGATCGCGATCGATAAAGCCGGAAATATTGGGATCTCATTTAATTCTGATGGAATGTACCGGGCATATATTAACAAGGAAGGAAAACCGGTTGTGGAGATCTACGGGAAGGAAAAGTGATCGGCTTTACCGATAGGGAAAAGATCAACGTCGGAAAACTACAAGTGGTCTACAAACAACTCGATTCAATGCGTCGTATGAGTATTTAGCGCTCAAATACTATCACCTTTACTTTTCGAACCCTCATCCATCTCAAACCGCCGGTCATCACGCTGTTGGATCTTTTTTTCAAAATCAAGGATCTCATTATCTTCAAAATTGATCCCCATTGCGTGGGCATTGTCTTCAACGTCCGATTGATCAGGTGTCGGGTTATGACCAAAAACACTTTCCGCGCCGCTTGAATTTACTTCTTCCCATTCAGCATCAATATCGCCGCCGGAATCTTTTGGAGATGAAGAATGATGTTCGGCGAGTCGTTGTTCCAGTTCGTGCGGAGCTTGCGGAGCGTGGGAAATTTCTTCGTCGATCAGTTCTTGAACGTCCTTGTCAGCCACGGGTTGATTCGCGTAAAATTCCAACTGCTTTCCGTTCATTGCTTCTCACCTCCGATGTTGATTGATTAATTAATGACAGAATATCACAGTCAACATACAAGTGAGAAGAATTTTCAGACGGATAAGACGGGATTTCTAAAACTAAATAAAGACGATCGATTGCGACGATGGAATATCAAAACGCTTGCGGCAACGATTGTTTTTACACATCAATACGTCGTCAATCCTGACCATGTAATCGCGCGATTTATCAAACTGCATTCGTTCGGTCTCATTCATCCGTCCATTCGGGCGTTTCTTTTTCGTTCGTTTTAGCCAACGCACTTCATAGTCATTGCGTTCGCGGCAATATGTGCAGGAAAAACTTGCAGTTTTAGTTTCCTGACGCTCGTCGAAAATATCACGTTCGTTCATTTTAACTACCCTCGCTTAGATCGCGTAAAAATCGAAAACTAAAGATCCCGGTTTCATGACCATCGTAAAATTGAAAATTCAGCGCATATCTTCCAACGATAGACGTTTTCGAGATGATCAGATCTTCGGAGATCGAATCGTCTTTCAGCATTTTTTCGCCGGTCCATTCATTGATACAGCTCGCACACGGACACGAACGACGAAGTTCAGTGGCGTTATAGCTAGATTCCTTGCCGTCAGACCATGTGATCGACAATTTCGAATCACTTTCTTCCAGAATTTGAGTCGGTTCGATCATATCTTTGTCATTTCAGACGCCAGGATAT
>JBGTEI010000546.1:0-2986 GCA_041747875.1 Pyrinomonadaceae bacterium
GCATATTTTTCGCCGCCCCAGATAAGTCTTCCGATAAAAGTACCTAAAAATGCACCGGCCATACCGATCAAAGCTGTGATCAGCCAACCGATCGGTCCCGCTACGATTGCTTCTTTACCGGGCAAAAGCAATCGTGCGATCGCACCGATTAATAAACCGACAATAAGCTGTCCTATAATATGAAACATAGTTTTAACTCCTTTTGGTTAAATTGATTGAAACCTCGTTAATTGATTGCTCTCATTGTGCTACATATCAATTCGTTTCACAATGTTTTTATCTACGCATGACTTTCTAGATCGCGGTCTTTCGATGCGCAAACATCCGGAGCAGACCATTTATTGCAAGATGGAGCAATCCATAAACCACGATTGCCAGCATGATCGGTAAAGCCAATTTGAAGCCACCTTCAACCGCCGGACTTGGAACGATCCCGGCAAACGGCTTATACAAGAAATTTGTCGACGATTTAATAAACTGGACAAAACCCGCTCCTTCGCGTGCCGCAAAAAGTTCTAATAAGAGTCTTATCCCCAGAAGCCCGTATACTAAAAAGAAAACGTAATCGACGACCTGAGAAACCCGCGCAACAAATCTTCCGCGTTCCACTTCTCTATTCGTTTGAGCGATCTCGTCAACGGCTTTATGCTGCAGCTCATTGGAAATATCCTTCGCTCGTGCTTCTTCGTTTTCGTTAAGCCTGGCTGCATTTTGCGCAATTTCTTCTTTTACTTCAGAACCGACATATGACTTAACTTGCTCATAATCCTGCATTCTCTGTTCTTCATCGATCTCTAGTTTTGCGTCAGACATATGGTATCTCCTTATATCGCTTTATTATTAATTTTCGGCATCCGAATTTGCGGATTAGATATTCGAATCGGTTTTCCCTTTCTCCGGTCGATCGGGATCTTTAAAATGACCAGGTGGAAAACGTTTATCTACTAAGCTGCGGCGCTCCTCATCTTTTTTCATCGTATCGCCTTTGGAGATCTTTTCGACGACTTCGTTGGATTCTTCATTTGCGCCTTGTTCAATGATCTCCTTTGCGCTCCATCCTTCTCTCGTTACATTCGGAATATGTGTTTTATCAGTTTCTTTCATTTCTTCCTCCAAAAGGACATCATTTTCTTTAAAAAAAATAGGGTGAACTTTGACGCCCACCCTACAAATTTGTCGTCTTCGCTGTAGTCAATTGTTAATTGATACTTGCGTTAACCGGTGCAGAAGCAGTGATCGAAACCGTACTTCCTTCACCAATTTCAACATCATCACGGCCTTGAGCGATGACAGTTCCGGCGCCTGTTCCGGCACCAATCGCTGCACCAATTGCAGCTCCATCTCCGCCACCTAAGATCGCACCAAGAATCGCTCCGACTCCGGCACCGATTCCGGCGCGCGTGATCGTCTTAGTGGTTTGATTATTATCGCGGACAGCTCCTTCGTTGTTTACAGTTACGTTCTCTCCACTGACCAATTTCACATCTTCCACCAAGCCGGCAAATCGATATGTTCTACCGTTTCTAAGGCGGATTGTGTCAAAATCAAGCGAAAGATTTGCCCGTCCAGAGATCCTTCCTGAGCGCTCAGGTTTAAGTACGCGACCTTCAATGATCGCACCGTTAAATGTTGAAGGTGACGTTACTACCATCGTAAAACGGTCTCCATCTTGTGAAGCATTTGTCGAGATCATAGATCTCAATTCCGCCACCAACTCGGTTCCATTAGGAACGATAAATTCATCACGATAATTTAAGTTATCGTTTGAAGCATTGCTGCTGTTGTTTACGATCGCAAAATTTGCATTCGGATTTGTACGGTCATATACACTTGCTACGGTGACCATATCCTCATTGTTTGGAAGGTAAACTCTACGCAATACTTTCAGCCGACCATTTTCCATCGGTATAAAATTAACGTAGAAATCATCGTTACGATCGCTGACATATGTAAGCGATACGCCATCATACGTCGTATTCGCCGTAACCGTTACATTTTGACCGCCCGCAGCGCTTTCGGTTCTTGCCACGCCATCGGCTTTGAAAGAGATTTGCGGCGCACTGCTTGAAGCAACGGTCACATCAGTATCTCTCTTTTCAATTGCGATAATTTCCGGAGCGATCAAACGATTTTTTAGTCTTCGTTCAATTCTATTTTCCCGAGCCTGCGGATAGAGCTTAATAGAAGCTTCAACAACCCGATCTACGTTGTCACTTAATGCGCTATTTAAGCGATATGTTCCCGTTAGCTTTGAGTCAAATATGCTTGCCTGATTTGGTCTGTTCCAATTCCAAGTAACAGCATAATAATTAGAAAGTGTGTCCAGATCAGCCCGGATAGATCTCCATTGAGTTTCCGAGTTTCTCGTAAACCTATAGTCACGCATAAAGGAATCAATGTACGCCGCGCGACCTAAAACGTTTTCTGCATCCATATCCGTCGATTGGTTGCTGTCAAATCTTTCTTTCAAACGATCGGTTGCATTTTCAAACTCTCCAACGTAAGTGTTGAATGCATCTTCACTTTGCGAATTGTTCAATACACTCCGATCGAGAGCAATATCCATTTCCCGCTTGTAAACGTCAGTTTTTGATTCAAGACGCGCAAGGAGATTTTTCACGGTAGCACCGGCTACCGTATAAGCGGTCGTCGTGGTGTTAACCGGAACTTTATTCCAGTCCCAGGCGACATTGTAGTAATTTGATAATGTGATCAAATTTGCTCGAATATCCGTCCACGAACGTTCTGACTGATTTGTCAATCTGCTTCGGGTCATGAACGTATTGATCGAACTTGCCCTTTGCAGAACATCTTCGACATCAGCTGAAACCGAAGATTTATCATCGAATTTTTGCTTCAAACGATCCGTTGAATTTTCGAATTCAGTAATGTATGCAAAAACGTCGTCTTCTCTGTTAGTGTTGTTCAAAGTACTTTTATCAAGCGCAGCGTTCATCTGGCGTTTGTAAATGTCCGTTTGAGATTC
>JBGTEI010000547.1:0-2056 GCA_041747875.1 Pyrinomonadaceae bacterium
ATAATCTGTTTACCGTTGCTCCTTGTTTGTTTTGGGGCGGATTTCCCACAGCACCCACATAAGAAGGACCTGAGAAAAAATGGTTTTGTCGTGGTGGAATTATTTACTTCGGAAGGATGTTCGAGTTGTCCTCCGGCGGAGCGCGTTTTAGCAAAGCTCCAATTGGAACAGCCGTTTGAAAAAGCTGAAATTATTACGCTTGCACTACACGTAGATTATTGGGACGAATTAGGTTGGAAAGATAAATTCGCTTCGCCATTATACACGCAGCGGCAGCGCGTCTACGACCGGAAATTCAGAACCGGTAAGATCTACACGCCGCAAATGGTCGTCGATGGAGACCAGGAATTTGTCGGGAGCAATTTTGATAAAGCTGAAAAAGCGATCAATAAAGCGATCGGTTCGGAAAAAGCGTCGATCAAAGTTTCGATGATCGACTGGAATTTGAAGGTCGAGATCTCAAATATTCCAAAGCATGAAGAATCTACCGTTTACTTAGCATTGGCGGAGGATAATTTAAAGACCGATGTCAAAGGCGGCGAAAATGCAGGGAAAAACCTAAATCACGTTTCCGTTGTTCGAAGTCTCCGGGGATTGAGCAGAATAAGTGAACGCAGCAAAACGTTTCAAACAGAAGTTCCGATCCAAATCGGAAAAGACTGGGTCAGAAACAGGACTAGCGCAATTATTTTTATTCAGGAGAACCGAAGCAGGCGAATTTTAGGTGTGGCGCGAATTGCGATAGCGCCGGAAGTTGCTTCGAATTGACAGAATTAACAGATGACCATATTGTAAGCATTAAAATTTTTGAGTTTGCTGAACTAAAATATGCACTTTTACGATTTTGTCGGATATTGTTCGATGCTTACGGATGAGGGACGCGTTAGCGCATATGTGAATGCGCTAAAAGAAACCATTAACGAAGATTCGGTTGTGCTTGATCTCGGTGCCGGCACCGGGATCTTTTCTATTTTGGCCTGTGATTTCGGGGCAAAGAAGGTCTATTCGGTGGAGGTCAATCCGCTTATTAAATTGCTTAGCGATGTGATCAAAGATAGAGGGTATGAGTCAAGAATTGAAGTGATCCAGAAATTGTCCAGTAAGATCGAGCTCGATGAAAAAGCAAATGTCCTGATCTCCGATATACACGGCGGATTCCCGCTTTTTGAATCCAGTATCGAAACTATCATCGATGCCCGCGAAAGACTGCTTACGGACGATGCGGTTTTATTTCCAAGAAAAGAAACGATCTATTTTGCGGTATCGCAGGCGGAAGAGATCTTTGAGAATAATGTGAAGCGTTATCTTAAGGATTTCCATGGGTTTAACATCCCTTCAGCTGAGAGATTGGTTTTCAACCGTTGGTTTTCGGCAAAGAGTAAAACGGAAAAACTGTTGTCAGATCCCGGAGTTTTTGGGGAAATAGATTACCGCACTATCACCGAGCCTAGTTTTTCAAAAGAATTTCGTTGGGAGATAAAAGAAGACGGGATCGCGCATGGATTAAGAGGCTGGTTTGAAAATGAACTCGTTGACGGTATTGGCGTTTCAAATTCGATCGATATTGAAAAAACAACCTATTCCTCTCCATTTTTTCCGTTTCAACATGAAGTTGGGGTAAAAAAGGGTGATATTGTTTCGGCTTTGGTGACGGCAAAATATGAAAGAGGTGATTACGCCTGGAGTTGGAAAACCGAAATCTTCAAGCAAGGCGATCTGACAGAACCAATAGTACAATTTAACCAATCCGTTTTGGCGTCGATGTTTATCGAACCCGCTGTAGTCCTAAAACAATCAGAATATTTTATCCCAAAACGAAACGAAGCTGCCGAGATCGATATGTTGATCCTAAATTCAATGGATGGTGAAGCGATGCACGGTGATATCGCGGATCTGCTTGTTGAAAAATACCCGAATATATATAAATCGTTTGAAAACGCACTTGAGTATGTAGCGGCGTTCTCGCAGAAGTATAGTGATTAGTTTGCCGGCTTCTGCGCGTAAGGTCTGATTAGCAGATTCGACCTGGTCTTTATAATACGACGACGTAAAAACA
>JBGTEI010000548.1:0-3873 GCA_041747875.1 Pyrinomonadaceae bacterium
CAGCTTCAACGCTTGCCGATGGGCGACCAATATTTAACTCAACTACCGGAGTTAGAGTTGATCCAAGATTCAACGACATTTTTGTTGCGGAATCGGTTGGAAATTCGAATTACAATGCGCTGACGTTTCAATTGAGTAAACGCCTCTCGGACGGTTACCAGTTCAGCGTAAACTATACGCTTTCGAAATCCGAAGATGACGCTCCGGAGCAAAATCTGGTTGCAACTCAGTCTGGAACGCTGGTCGTACAAGACCCGACAAATCGCCGGCGCGATTTTGGTCCTTCCCTTGCAGATCAAAGACATACCTTTGTTGCAACATTCGTTTTGAACCCCCAGGTAGAACTTGAGAACAAGGCGCTTGATTACCTGTTCAACAACAATCAGTTGGGAATTATTGCCACTGCCAATAGCGGCGAGCGATTCAATATCGTCGCAGCAACCGATATAAATTTCGATGGCAATTCGACATCCGACAATCCTGTTGGAATAGGGCGAAATTCGGGCACAACTCCAAAGCAGTTTAATGTAGATTTAAGATATTCACGCTTTTTCCCAATAACCGAACGATATAGAGTCGAGGTTTTTGGAGAATTCGTGAATATATTCAACATTAATAGCGTCTTTCAATTGAATGCTTTGACAGTCACGACCGATGCACAAGGTAATCCAACGGGTCCGATCCCGACGTATGAGCTTAGAAAAGCTTCTAATCAGGTTGCATCGCTCGATTCGAGGCAATTCCAAATGGGATTCAAGTTTATCTTTTAATCCTTCAAATACCGGGATGTTGTCGAAAGGCGCCATCCCGGTATTTTCAATAAAATGGAAAACGAAAAAACAACGGTCGATGGCAACGAAGAATATCCGGACTCGTGGTGGTATAGGATCTATGCAGCAGTGATCGTATTCACGGTCTTTATAATTTCTGCGTTGTGGGCGTTCTCGAATTACTTTTCAAATTAAAAAATGACATATCTTGACTGGGCGGTTATCGTCGCTTACCTGACATACGTGATTTGGGATGGAATCCGTATGACCAAAAGTAGCGGCAGTGCTGAAGGCTATTTTCTTGCCAACCGGAGTTTACCCTGGTGGGCGGTCGGATTATCGGTAATGGCGACTCAGATGTCTGCTATTACGCTCGTTGGAACGACGGGACAGGCATATTCGGACGGGATGAGGTTTATCCAGTTCTATTATGGCTTGCCGCTGGCAATGATAATCCTTTGTATTACGGTTGTTCCATTTTTCAAGCGAGCCAATGTTTTTACTGCTTATGAATATCTGGAAAAACGATTCGACGCAAAGACCCGAACTTTAACAAGCTTTTTCTTTTTGTTATCGCGCGGTTTGAGCGTCGGCGTGATTATTTCAGCACCGTCGATAATACTTTCGATCGTACTCGGTTGGAATCTGATTCTGACCATATTCGCGATCGGTATGTCGACAACGGTCTATACAATGTTTGGCGGCGTTCAGGCAGTTACCTGGACGGACGTCAAGCAGATGGTCATTATTTTTGTTGGACTCGGGATCTGCCTGTTCATCATTATTACGAGTTTTCCGCCGAGCGTTTCGTTTACCGATGGACTCAGCATAGCTGGTTCGTTGGGTAAATTAAATACGATCGATACAAGCTTTGATCTGAAAGAAAAGTATACGATCTGGTCCGGGCTGATAGGTGGGCTTTTTCTATTTCTTTCATATTTCGGCTGTGACCAAAGCCAGGTTCAGCGTTTCTTAACCTCAAAATCGGTAGCAGAAGGTAGAACTTCTCTTTTGATGTCGGCATTCCTGAAGATTCCGCTGCAGTTTATGATACTGCTGATCGGAGTTATGGTATTCGTTTTTTATCAATTTAATGCACCGCCAATCATCTTCAATTCTGTAAAAGATGCCCAATATTCAAATTCGGCAGAATATCAGCAATTGAAAAAGGATTATTCAGAAGCATACGTTGAACGCAGAGAAGCTGCGCTGAACTTTGTCGACAAAGGTCCGGAGTTCAAGAAAGACTATGTGGCTGCGGATAAAAAACTCGGCGACAAGAAAAAAGAAGCCGTTGACCTTATAAAAAAAGGAAACGGAGATGAATCCTTCAGTGATGTGAATTACGTTTTCCCGACATTCGTAATTCAAAATATGCCGATGGGTGTTATCGGACTGATTATCGCGGCAATTTTTGCGGCGGCAATGTCTTCGATAGCTGCGGAACTAAATGCTTTGGCGACAGCCTCGACAATTGATTTTTACAAACGACATTTAAAACCAGAAGGAACTGACAAAGAACTTGTGCGATTTGGTAAATTCGCAACACTGTTCTGGGGGCTTTTTGCCTGCGTTGTCGCGATATATGTAACGAATCTCGGCTCACTGATCGAGGTCGTAAACAAATTCGGTTCGTTTTTCTACGGTTCGCTGCTTGGTGTTTTTGTACTGGCAATAGTTGTAAAACGTGCACGAGCTAGGGGCGCTTTCTTTGGACTTCTGTTTGGTATTGCGTCTGTATGGATTGCAAGTAATTTTACAGACATTGAATTTTTATGGTTTAACGTCGTCGGGTGTTTGGTAACAGTACTTGCAGGGTACTTAATTAGTTTGTCGGTGAAAGACGAATAAAATGAAAAACGAAAAACTTAAACTATTGGCCTCTGGTGTATTGCTATTATCCTTCTTCCTCTTCCCATTTGCCTTTAAAGCACAGGTTCGTCCGATCTATGATCGCGGCGCGATGGGTTTGGGGCAGATGTTGAAGCGCTTGCAAACGACTGCAAGTGTACTACATACCGGTGCACATCCCGATGACGAAGACTCCGGATTGCTTGCTTACCTGGCAAGAAAAGAGCAGGCGCGGACCGCTTATCTGTCTCTAAATCGCGGTGACGGCGGCCAAAATGTTATCGGAGAAGAACTCTTTGAGCCGCTTGGCGTGATTCGCACGGAAGAACTTCTGCAGGCACGGCGTTTGGACGGAGGCGAACAAATGTTTACGCGCGTAATGGACTATGGCTTTTCTAAGACCCGCGCCGAAGCAACGCGGATTTGGGGAGAACAACTTGTACTGGGAGATATGGTTCGTGCGATCCGTTATTATCGTCCGATCGTCATTATATCGCGATTTTCGGGTACTCCTGCTGACGGTCACGGTCAGCACCAGCTCGCGGGATATTTAACTCCGATCGCTTTCAAAGCTGCCGGGGATCCAAATATGTTTCCCGAGCAGTTAAAGGAAGGATTGCGGCCATGGCAGGCAAAGAAACTTTACATGAGTAAGGGTTTCCGCGCGAGCAGCGAAAACGTTCCGACCCTTATGTTGAATACCGGTGAATATGATTCGTCGCTCGGACGTTCTTATTTCGAAGTTGCGATGGAAGGCAGAAGCCAGCATAAATCTCAGGAAATGGGCTTGCTCGAACTTCGCGGAAAACAGATGTCCGGAATGCGTCTTCTGGAAACCTCCGGCAATAAGGTAGAAAAGGAATCAAGTGTTTTTGACGGTCTCGATACGTCGATCAAGGGAATTGCGGCGTTAACCAATAATAATGAAGCCGGATTCAGCGTAAAGCTTGACGAACTTTCGAAGACTCTGAAAAGTGCCGAAGCAAATTACCGTCAATTCAATCCTGAGGGTATCGTTCCGATCCTTGCGAAAGCATATAAACAAGCTACTGACGCTGAGCAAAGCACGCAAAATCACGATTCAAAATTCGTACTCGGTCATAAAAAAGCAGATATTGTTAAGGCGCTAGAACTGGCAAGCGGAGTTGTAGTTGACGCACTGAGCGACATTGGAACGATCGTAGCAGGTAATTCTACAAATGTTTCGGTTAAAGTATTCGCCGGAGAAGATTCCGGTGCGAAGGAAAAGAAT
>JBGTEI010000549.1:0-6806 GCA_041747875.1 Pyrinomonadaceae bacterium
GGTTGGATTCATAGCTTCATTCTGCCTTTATTAATTGGTTTTCCGGCGACAAAATCAAAAAAGGATTCACTCATTTCATCGGACCGGATATGCTGTAACTGGTAATCAATTTATACTCTTAACCCGGTAAATAGCAACAAATATAACTTCCTTTTTCGGGCGCACCAATGCGCAAACCACCCGAATATTTTCAAGGAAGCACACTAAAATTATAAATACTTTGATTCTATCTAGCGGCTGTAGAAATTAATCTTCGATATCGTCGCGCGACGGGAGCGGTTGGCTTGCTTCTTCTTCGGAAAGCTCGCGATATGCACACACCTTATTCCGGCCAAGACTTTTTGCGCGATAGAGTGCCGAATCCGCCATTTCTACAAGTTCGATCGGATCATCAGAATCATCGGGGAAAGAGGAGATCCCGATACTAATCGTAATGTTGTGAGTTTCTGAAGGTTTTCCTTTTCTGATCACGCTGAAGTTATATTCCTCGATAGCGATCCTGATCCTTTCCGCAGCCACGATCGCCTGCGGAAGATCGGCATCAAGAAGAAAAGCCGCGAATTCTTCACCGCCAAATCTTGCGGCTACGTCTCCGCTTCGCATCGTATCTGAAATACATATACCGATCTCTTCAAGTGATTTGCTTCCGGTAAGATGACCGTATGTGTCGTTTACAAGCTTGAAAAAATCGACGTCCATCATCAAAACACAAAAACGCCGTTTTTCCACCTTTGCCCTCGCAGCTTCGCGGCGAAGTTCTGAAAAGAACGAACGGCTGGAAAGGAGTCCTGTCAGATCATCGTGCGCTAATAAACGACGGATCTGAAGCTGATATTCGCGATCGATCTCATCAAGAAGTTCAAAGCGCAAAATATGTTTACCGATAGTGATCTTATCGCCATTGCGGAGTGTTTCTTCATTTGTCCGGTGCCCATTTATAAATGTGCCGTTACTTGAATCGAGGTCCACGAGATGATAGCTGGAATTTTTTGTTTCGGGGTCAACGACGGTAATTATCTGCGCATGCTGGCGCGAAACTTTTGTATCATTTATTCGGACGTCAGCACCAAGCGCGCGGCCGAGAATGACGCTTTCACGGTCGAGCGGTATCGGCACAGCCAAAAGGTCCCCGTTGAGAAAAACTAAACAAGGACGCAAGTCTCGATCTTGTCTTTTTACTAAGGCCATAAAATTCGAACATTAACGCTGAGGTTGAGGCGGACTTTTGGGGAGGTGTCTGCACTAATAGGATAACTTATCGGCACTTTATTTTGCCAGTATTTTTTTGCCGTCCAAAACCGATGCCGCATTTGATAATCACCGAAAACTAATTCATATTTTTCTGTCATGCGTATTTTATTTGTAAAATTGAGCAGTATCGGGGATATCGTACACACGTTACCAACGCTCTCCGCCGTCAAACGAGCGCTTCCCGACGCGGAAATATCCTGGGTCGCTGAAAAGAATTCAGCGGAGATCCTGCGAGACAACCCAATTCTAAGTCGTCTAATCGAAGTAGACACAAAAACTCTGAGGCGTAGAAACGTGCTTGGGAAGACAATAAAAACTGCAAAAACGCAGTTACGCGAACTTCGCGCCTCAGAGTTTGACCTGGCCATTGATTTTCAAGGTCTCCTAAAGTCCGCCTCGATCGCAAAACTTGTAAAAACAAAAAAAAGATACGGTTTCTCAAAAAGAAATCTGCGTGAATCTTCGAGCCGAATTCGGATGAGCGCCTCGATCGATGTAGAACCGACTCAGAATATTATCTTTAAGAATATTGAGCTTGCAGAAAGATCGATCCGTAAATTTTTATCTGATGAAAGTTTTTCGCTTGACCGCGAAAATGTTGAGTTTCCGATCTCGACCGAAGAATCGCACAGGATCGAATCAGGCGATATAATCAATGAAACCGGCGAAAAATTTGCGATCCTAAATCCTGCCGGCGGTTGGGTTACAAAACTCTGGCACGCGGAAAAATATGGACAGCTCGCAGATATGTTGTGGGAAAATCTGGGGCTGAGATCGGTGATCTCAACTGCGCCAAACGAAATTGAACTCGCAAAAAAGACCCTGTCTTATTGCAGCTCCGGCATGGCGATGATCGCCCAGCCAACTCTTAAAGGATTTTACGAACTCGCAAAACATGCTGCCGTTTACGTTGGTGGAGATACAGCACCAACGCATCTTGCCGTAGCTGCAAGATCTCCCGGTGTTGGAATTTTTGGTCCGACCGAATGGTGGCGAAATGGAAGCATTAACGAAGCTGATATCTGTATTGAAAGAAACGATATCGATTGCCGCGTCGATTGTCATCGCAGAACGTGTGACAAATGGATATGTATGGATATTCCGGTCAAAACTGTTTTTGACGCTGTCAAAACACGCCTAAACCTAATTTGAAATATGAAACCGATTCGAAAGATCCAAATTCCTAAAACCGAAGGTATTAAATATGCAGGCTCAAAACTAAAACTTTTGCCGCAGATCCTCGAGCTTGCCTCAAAAACCGGAGCGAGATCCGTACTTGATGGATTTGCCGGAACAACAAGAGTGTCACAGGCGTTCGCACAGACAGGTTACAAAGTAATTTCAAATGATGCAGCGATCTGGTCAAAGTCGTTTGCAAACTGCTACCTGAGGAATACCCAGCCTAATAAGTATTACGCGGAGATCATCTCGCATTTAAACGGTTTACCCGGAAAGCAAGGTTGGTTCACCCGAAATTACGGCGGAAGTCAAAATGGGAAAGACTCGACATGCGACGATGGTCTCAAGAAACCGTTTCAAAACCACAATACAAAAAAACTCGATTCGATCCGCGAAGAAATAGATAATTTGCGATTGGGCGAAATCGAAAAAAGTGTTTTGTTGACAAGCTTGATCCTTGCGCTTGATAAAGTGGACAGTACGCTCGGCCATCACGCTTCATATCTAAAAAACTGGTCGCCGCGTTCTTTCAAAACACTAGAATTAAAAGTACCGCAAATTTTTGAGTGTCAACAGGAACATCAGATCTTTCACGGAGATATATTTGAAACGATCAAAAGTACCAAAACGGACCTCGCTTATTTTGATCCGCCGTATGGTTCAAACAACGAAAAAATGCCGCCGTCGCGCGTTCGCTATTCGGCTTATTATCATCTTTGGACAAGTATAATTTTAAACGACAAACCGGAAACATTTGGCAAGGCAAAACGTCGTGCGGATTCAAGAGACACCAATGCTGCTTCGGTTTTTGAAGAATTTCGAAAAGACGACGCCGGAAATTTTATCGCCGTAGAGGCTCTGCGCGAATTGATAAGTAAAACCGACGCAGGACACATTATTCTTTCTTATAGTTCCGGGGGAAGAGCGACGGCTGAAAATCTATTTGATATTCTTGAGAAATCAGGCAAAATAACTGATCTCGTAAAGGTAGATTATAAAAGAAATGTGATGGCTGCGATGCGCTGGACAAACGACTGGATAAAACAGGTCGAGCAGCCGAATCAGGAATTCTTGTTTCTGATAGAAAAATGATCTTAACCAGGACGCGGACCGCAGGCGCCCTCGCCTGCAACGAACGCGATAGCGTTCGAAATATCTTTTGATGTTCGAACAAGATCAGAGATTGTGCGCATGGTGGCGCTCACTGCACGCGGGTGGCATGCGGTCCCCTAAAAATGGCTTCAAAGAATAAAAAACTTCTTCAGAAATATCGCGTACCGCTTGGATTTTTGTTCGGCATCATTTTTTTGATCTTTGCGCGGCCAACCACAGATCTAATGATTATCGGCGGAATCGTTGCGATCCTTGGTTTGATGATTCGTGGATGGGCGTCGGGTCATATTGAGAAAAACAGAGACCTCGCTATTTCCGGGCCCTATGCATTTACGCGAAATCCATTGTATTTTGGAAGCTTTCTGATGGGAATTGGCTTTTCGATAGCTGCCGGAGTTTGGTGGATCGGACTGCTTTTCGCCGTCTTATATTTAGGCATCTATTTCCCGGTAATGAGCGTCGAATCAGGCGAGCTCACGGAAATTTTTGGCGATAAATATTTGGAATATGCACAGAAAGTTTCTCTGTTTTTTCCCTGGTTTTCGACGTATAGTTCGACGAAAAAACGATTTCAGTTCGACCTGTATTTGCGTTACCGTGAGTACCAAGCGTCTTTAGGTGTGATTTTTGCCTGGATCGTTCTCGCATTAAAAGCATTTTTTATCAATTAATTTTATGAAGAGAGTCTTTTCCCGATTATTTTTGCTGACATTGCTGCTAGCAGTCTCAAACGTTTACACGCAGGATCCGGTCGATCCGAATCCCTACAAGGTCGGTGAAAATCTAGTTTACGAGGGAAAATATAAGCCATTTTTAGGAATTCCATTTACGGTTGCGGATCTTGAATTTTCGGTTTCAAGTATTGCCGAAAGTGATGATCTGGCAGTGAAAATAGAAGCTCGTTCAAGAGGCACACTTATAAAATTATTTGGGTTCAAATTTTTCCAGCGTATTGAATCTACAGTAGATAGCGAAAAGTTACAGGCAAAGAAAACTGTCAAACGTGACGAGCAAGGCGATGATCGTATACGCGATAGTGAAGCGAATTTCGATTATGACTCGATGAAAGTTTCCTATACGGAAACCGACCCGAACGATCCTTCGCGTCCGCCAAGAAGAGTGGCTTCCGTCATCGAATACGGTACTCAGGATATTGTGTCTGCCGTTTACATGCTCCGCGGCATGCCGCTTGAAGTTGGTAAGACGATCACCTTAAAGGTCAGCGATTCCGGATTGGTCTACGACGTACCTGTAAATGTTATCGAGCGCGAGCAGAAAGACAGCATCTACGGGAAAGTTTGGTGTTGGAGGGTCGAACCGCAGATATTCGGCGAAGGTCGTTTCGTCGAACAAAAAGGCAGCTTGACGATCTGGATCACGGATGATGCGAGAAGAATGCCCGTTCGCGCAAAACTCGATACAAAGCTCGGCGACGTAGATATCAGATTAAAAGAGATCAAAACAGTCCCGCCTCCTGTCGTTGAAAGTAATTGATCCGCGTTTCATTCGTGTTATTTCCAAATTACCGCCTTGTCATCTGACAAGAAAGCACTCATAATCTTCTGTTTAAATACGTTTAGATAGGTTTTATAGAAATGAGTGACAACGATAAAAAATTAAACAGCGAAGAGATCAAAGAAGATCATGTAACGGAAGCAGAGGAAACTGTGCCGGTAAAGGAACTTACCTTTACTGAAGCAGCCGACACAATTTCATCGTCCGAACCGATAAAGATCGATGAAAAGGCTGGCGACATACTTTCATTAAATGAGTTGGCGAATGAAACGCAGCTAAGTTCGCTAGAAGGCGACGCGGACGCAACCGAAGAACTCGCTGATGAACGCTTAAAAGATCCGATATTTCGCGAGCTTGCCGAAGCAAAACTTCCGGCGCTTCCTAAGGAAAACCGGGCACGTCTTCAAATGCAGTCGCCGACAAAATTGTATTTTTACTGGTCAGTTCAAAACAATCCTTTTAAAACGCTGAACAAAGCATTTGGCGGGCGAATTGGAAGTTACACCTTAGTCGCCAAACTCATCAATCGTTCAAAAAACATCGAAGAGGTTTTCCCGGTAGACGCGCAGGGAAACTGGTGGTTCAATGTCGATGCGGATTCGAGCTACCGTTCGGAGATCGGTTTTTACGCACCAAACCGGCCTTATATTCGGGTTATGTTTTCAAATTCAGTTCATACTCCCCGAAAGAATCCTTCAAAACGAACGGATTATACGCCGAGTTTTAATGTCAATGCATATCAGTTTGCGGAAGTTCTGGATGTCTCTGGGTATCAGCGTGACGCGTTTGAGGTAGCTATTGCCGGCGACGATCTTTTAGCCGCGGAAACTGCAACACACGAAACATATTCACAAATATTCGGAAAAAACGCGGAAAAATTCGCAGGAAATGATGGGCATCAACTTCGCCTCGTTCTTCTCGCGCTTTCATCGGGATATTCACTCGAAGATGTTCGCGGCGAGATCAGCGCTTCGCTCTACAATGCGCTAAAAGTGGAACTCGAAAATATCAAAGCTGACAGCATTTTAGCGGCACTAAAAGAAAACTTTGACGTTTTTGCTGATGAGATCCTCGAGGAAGAAACAATTGGCTCGGCGGTTTTTGGAGCGAGCCTGGTAAACTTTCCAAAGACTTTGAAAAAGCGCAGCGTTCCAAAAACGCTCCTTCCGAAATTATCAAAAATGAGCAATCCGGAGTCGCTTAGCTCCTTTGGATTGAAGTAAATTTAAATATAGAAAATACAATAGGATAGACAGGATTTGCAGGATAATTTAACATTGTTCTTGTAAATCCTTTTTTTGTCGACCAAAAAACCTATGCCCGACGGATATTTCAGTCTGATTCTCCATGCGCATCTTCCGTTCGTTAGACATCCGGAATATCCGGAATTTCTCGAAGAAGATTGGCTTTTCGAGGCTATTACGGAAGTTTACATTCCGCTCATATTTATTTTTGAAAGGCTTCACGAATCCGGCGCTAAACCCCGGCTGGCTATGAATATTTCTCCGCCGCTGTGCGAAATGCTGGCAGATGATCTGCTTCAGGAAAGATACACACGCCATCTTGAAAATCTGATTTCCCTTGCTCACAAAGAATTTGAACGCGTAAAAAAAGAAGATATTGAATTTTATGATGTCGTCGAAATGTACGTTGAAACGCTCGAATCGGCGCTCGATCTTTGGAACAATAAGTATCAGCGCAATTTGATCAGCGCATTTCGAAAACTTCAGAATGAAGGTGTATTGGAA
>JBGTEI010000550.1:0-3440 GCA_041747875.1 Pyrinomonadaceae bacterium
CGCCTGCCGGTTTGTAGTAGCTTCGGTCAATACTTGCGGATCGTTATCAAATTCCATCACGAGTACCCGGTCTTCCGGTTTTAATAGTGAAACAAATGATTTTGCCGCACGGCGGATCTCTTCGATCTTGTATTCGGTCGAAGGACTCGTATCGATTAACAACGCTACCGTAAACGGCTTTTCCGAAACGCCAAAATATGCAATTTCCTGCTCCTTTCCGTCTTCGTAAACCTTGATCTCTTCCTGCGTGATATCCGAAACATAAACGCCGTTTTTGTCATAAACAGCGACCGGGATCGTGACGATCGAAGAATCAACCTTGATCACTTCATCAGCTTCTTCACTTGTATTACTGATCACCTCGGTTTCTACGGATTCTTCATTTTCGCTGCCCGTTTTACGATAATTTGGCGGAAGAAGTCTTCGCGGCTTGTAAGATCTCGATTCGGAATATGTATCTTCGGCAATTACCTTTGTCGTCGCGACGGGTGTCGCCGGAGTACTGATACGCCTTCCCGATTGCGGAAATACCGATAGAAACAGTACCAACAGCATCGCCAAACTTAAAAAAATCCTCATTGTTAAACTCTTCTCCAAAACCCGAAAATGTTGATTATTGCTGTTTATGATGCAGGTGAGCCCGAAATAGTCCGAAGTAAAATCCGCGATCACAATTCCTTATTGTATTTATTGCGGTACTCAAACGGCGTCATCCCGGTGATTTTCTTAAACGTTCCGCGAAATGCTTTAGTATCCGAATACCCGACGTCAAACATCACTTCTGTCACATTTTTGCGGCTCGTTTCAAACCGCTTTTTCGCCGCCTCGATCTTTACGCGCTGGATATATTCGGCGACAGTGTTGTTTGTAGCTTTCTTAAATCTACGTTCAAGGCTTCTGCGGCTGATCGCAAATCTCTCCGACAACTGATCGACCGTAAATTTGTCTTCAAAATTACTTTCAATAAAGGTTTGGGCTTTTTTTACCTGATCATCGCCGTGCGTTGTCTGACCTTTGAACATTATAAACTGCGACTGGCTTTGTCGTTCGATGTCGATCGCAAACACCTTGGCGGTCATAATAGCCATTTCACGCGAAGTATATTTTTCGACAAGATAAAGCAAAAGATTCCAATATGACGTTGCTCCGCCGCTCGTATATATTCCGTCTTCTTCGGTGATGATCTTGTCGGTAACGAGATCGACCTCCGGAAACATAGCGCGAAATTCATCCGCTGCCCGCCAATGCGTAGAACACTTCTTTCCTTTTAACAACCCGGTTTTCGCCAGCATAAATGCCCCGACACAAAGACTTACGACTTCCGCCCCATTGCGATACTGCTTTTCGATCCACGGAATAAAATCCTTATTCGCTTCTAAAACAGCTTCAGTTTCGCCGTAAAACGCCGGGATAAAGATCAGATCAGTTTCTTCTATGTCGCTCAAAAGTGCGTCTGTATGAACACTAAACGAACTATTGTGCAGCTTTACTTCTTTTGAGTTCCCGACGAATGTTATGTCGAAAAGTGGCGGTTTTCCCATCGGTAAAAAAAAATCATTTACCGCTGAAAAAACATGACGCGGGTCATCAACAGCCGCCAAAACCGCCGACTCAGGAACCAGTATTGATAAGTGTTTCATTTGCCAATTGTAAATTACTATTTTGTCGCAATCAACCCCTCCAATTGGCGTATATCCCCCACGAACTTCTGGTGCTTCAATGCTATTATTTTGAAAATTGAAAACAAACCTTTACCAAAAGGCACCCGGAGATCATTAATAATGAACAGACAAATATATGTAAATTTACCAATAAGCGATCTTGACCGATCCGTGGAATTCTTTACAGAGCTCGGTTTTGAATTTAATCCACAGTTTACTGATGAAAATGCTACTTGTATGATAATCGGTGAAGATAGTTTTGTGATGCTTTTGATCGAAAAGTTTTTCTCAAATTTTACGCCAAAGGAAATATCGGTCGCCTCGAAAACAACCGAGGTATTATTGACGATCTCCTGCGATAGCAAAGCCGCCGTCAACGAAATGGTCGACAAGGCGCTCGAAGCCGGTGCAACCGAAACCCGCGAACCTCAGGATCACGGATTTATGTTTGCAAGAAGCTTTAATGACCTTGACGGGCATATCTGGGAAATTATGTGGATGGACGCGAGTGCGATTCCTGAAGAAATGGCGTAGTACAAGGAGCAAGTTAAAATGATTTTAAGTCATATACCAAACGGCTTTACGAGCGTAACGCCATACTTTATCGTCGAAAATGCAGACGCATTTATCACCTTCGTCAAAGAAGCGTTTAATGCGGAGCAGTTTGAAATGCACGTCGAAGACGGTGTTATTCGTCATTTTGGATTCCGGATTTTTGACTCTGTGATCGAAGGCAGCAAGGCAAGCGAAGACTTTACATCTACAAAGATCTCGATCCATCTTTATGTGGAAGATTGCGATGCAGTTTACGATAAGGCGCTCGAAGCGGGCGGTAAATCGGTGTTTGAAGTGACGGATATGCCTTACGGAGAGCGTTCAGGGGGCATCGAAGATCCCGCAGGAAACAGCTGGTGGATCGCTACTCAAAAAGTAGATATGTATCCCGTAAAATAAATTGAGTCGATGGTCAATGGAAAATTGGAAGGCGATTCTCTGGAAATTTATAGACTAAATTATGCGCAATAAATCTGAGATTCTTGACAGTATCAGCAAAGGACGAACCGATCTCGTTTTCGAATTGCTGCGATTGCCTGATTGGAAAACCGTCTTACACGAAGGGCCTGTAAAGGTGATGCAGTGGTTTGTTTATTACAACGATACAACCGCCCTAAAAGCGGTACTTGAGGCCGGCGGCGACCTCAAAAGTCTTGATCTCGATGAGGAACTCGGAAACGCAGCATTCTTCGGACATTGGAAAGTGGCCGATCTTCTGATCAAACACGGTGCCGATGTAAATTTCGCGCAGCCCGATACGGGTGAGACTCCTCTCCACAACGCACTTTCGAAAGCCGGGCGTCCGTATTATTTTTTCATTGTAGAACTCCTCGTAAAAAATGGTGCGGACGTAAATTCGAAAACAATTCCGGACAAAGAAACCGGCGCATTTATGCGAGATGTAAGGACAAAAGGTGAAACCCCGCTTCACCGGGCAGCTGCCTATTCTGACGCTGAAACGATCGACTTCTTGATCAACAACGGAGCTGACAAGGAAGCGAAGGACGCAAACGGAGATTCCCCTTTAACGTGGGCGAGCGAACATCTGCGGCCCGGAAAGATTCTGTATCTGTTGCAGTATGGCGAACATCGCATTAGCGAAAAACACTCGCAAATTAACAAAAGCGATCACGGCGTGGGTTGGGGAAACGGTATGGAGAGAAATCTCCTGGGTGATTTTTTGGCGGAGACTTTGGAAAATGATAAGGAGAATTAGGTCAAATG
>JBGTEI010000551.1:0-2227 GCA_041747875.1 Pyrinomonadaceae bacterium
CGTGAAATGAACCGTGCCCTCCACCCAAATTGATCTCGTAATCGTAATACTGCTGCCGTATCCCCCGTCTTTCCATTAATAACATCCGAAGCGTCGGCGTGATCGTTTGCGCTTTTGTCCAATGCCGCAGCGTTTTCCATAGTGATGTTCCCAACCGCTGAAATCAATTATCATGACTCCGCTACTTAGAAAAAATTGCGGCACCAACTGCGCATTTTAAATTGTTTCTGCTTCATATTTTTCACTCATACCAATTAGTTTACATTCGCTGGATTTCTCTTTGCTTTTTCGATCGCTTGTAAAATACCCCTGTAAAAAAAGAGTTTCGCGGTTTGCCGACGAAACTCTATAAGAGAAAAAATTGAGAGAGCAAGTTTAAGGCTAATTATTTCCTTCATCATCTTTCTCATCTCGCTGCTCGGGTTTGTCAACAATTGGAAAGGCGGAGATCGTGCCTTTATTCATATTGAAGAGTATTCCGGAAAGTTCGTCGACTTCGTAATCCGGCGACTTATCATTGAAGACAATTTGACTCTCCCCTTCGCCCGTCAGCATATTTACGCCGACTAATCCCGAACCCTTTTCATCCTCGCCTTTAATTTTGGTCAGAACATAATAAATATTCCCGCTCTGCTTTGAGGCAGAATATTTGTTTCCCATAAATTGTTGGTAGCTCGACATCAAATTCAAAAATCGGGAATTTTCATTGTAGGCGTTGTTGTAATTGCCGCGGCGCATATAATCGGCTTCGACGGTTTGCGAGATCGTTGCGGCGGTAATTGTGATCGCCGTCATAACGATCGATTCCCAACCGCTGATTCCCGGGGCGCCAAATTTGGTCGACCAGGCGATCTCTTTCGTGGTTGGATTAAATGCAAGTAGATGCTGCTTGCCTCTGACTACTACGGTTCCATTTTCCTGCCTGACCATCGAAACGGGGTTATCGGTTCTTTTAGCGCCTTTTCCAAATGCGCCGCCGATCCCGCCAAACGCGATCGCACTCGCTTTTCCGGCGACATCTCCCGCACCTAGCGAGCGTTTGAACTTTAATTTGACCTTGTAAGCTTCTTTTACTTTTCCGGTGCTTGAAAGATCTAATCCGATCAGATTCTTCTTATCCGCGATGAGCAATACATTGTCGCTCGGCAGTACGATCATGTTTGTGATCGAATCGTCTGCATCCTTATAGATCCAGTTTGTGTCGCCGTTTGATCTGTTTAACGCGACTACGCCGACCGGTCCTTTTTCTAGCCATTCGCCTTTCTTGGCGCTAAAGAATTGCCCACCCATTCTGCCGTATATTACATCGCCATGAAGCTGCATTTCGGCGATCCCGCCTTTACCAAAATCCTTGGTCGTCCATTTTATCGAACCGCTATTCTTATCGATCGCTCTGATTATCCCCTGTGCCGAGGTATAGATCGTATCGCCATCAGAGATCGCCTGGCCGTTTGTGTTTTTTAGAGAACCGTCTGTGACGTCATACGCATTTTTCCAAACAAGTTTTCCGTCCGATAAATTATATCGGTGGAGCCCTGCGTAGGTCATATACATCGAATCTTCATCGATCATCGGCGGATTTTCGCCGTCAAGATCGAAACGATCAGAACTTCCTCCGCCCGATCCCAAAAACATTGCTTTCGCGCCTGAATTCTTCTTCTTTTCAACGCCGTAAAGATCTACCTTTTCCGTGTATTCATTTTGCCAGAGTAATTCACCGGTCGACATCTTGAGAGCAAAAATGTCGGGTTTATCTTTTTTCTGACGGTTATCTTTGATAGTCAGAAAAATAAGCAGGTCTTTTTCATAAACGGGGGTGACCTGAACGGTAAAGCCGAGCATCTTTTCGGTTTCCCAAACGGTTTCTCCGGTTTGATTATCAATTGCAGTGAGTTTTGTTTTGCGCTGTGCCCAACCGGAATTGTCGGAGATCAGAACAAGCGGAGTGCCTTGGAGTTCTGTAAATTCGGCTTCGGCGATCTTGCCGAGATCATTCCTTGTCCAAAGCGTTTTTCCGGTCGCGCCTTCGAGCATGACGATGTTCGAATCTTTTCCGACCATAAGATTTCCGGATTCGAGCTTTGTAAACCACTTTGCTCCATTAAAACTCCAGATCGGAGTTTCGGCTGTTGCAAACCCGGCAAACAACCCCCAAATACACGCCAAACAGACCATAAACAAAAGGTGCCGATAATACATTCTCATAAGAAATTCTCCCAAAATTGAA
>JBGTEI010000552.1:0-4829 GCA_041747875.1 Pyrinomonadaceae bacterium
TCTTCGTCGTCTTCTACCACGAGAATCTTTATTCCGTTGAGAATTCCTTCGTTGCCGTTTTTCTCCTTTTGGTTTTCCTCGCTTATGTCAACGATCGATTGGATCGAGATCGCCGGTAGAACAACGGTAAATTTTGCACCGAAACCCAAACCTTTACTTTCAGCGGTTATCTCTCCTTCGTGCTTCTCGATAAGGATCTTGGCGATCGAAAGACCGAGACCGAGTCCGCTAAATCTTCCGGCTTTCTTATTTGTGCCCTGTTCAAATTGATCAAAAACTGTCGGGATCTTTTCCGGGTCGATCCCTTGACCATTATCTTCTACGGTTATGGTTACAGATTCTTCAGAATCAAACGAAAGACCTATTGATATCTTTCCATTTTCATCAGTGAATTTGATCGCATTCGTCAGCAGATTGGTGAAAACCTGCGAAAGTCTATCAGTGTCTCCATATACTTCGACTCTAGTGACATTATATTCGAAACGCAGATCGATCTTTTTGTCATCAATTGAGGGTTTGTGCGAATTTATCACTTGCCGAATTATCTCAACAATATTTACCGGAAAAAGTTCCAGTTTTAACTTTCCTGAGCGGATACGCGCTGAATCCACGAGGTCTTCGATCAATTTTGCCTGTGATCTTGCGCTTCGGTCGATCGTCGCAAGTGCCTTTGCCTGTTCAATTTCGCCCAGTTTCTTTGTTGAGAGTATTTGAGTCCAACCTAAGATCGAATTCAGGGATGATCTGAGTTCATGCGAAACTACTGCGAGAAAATTGTCCTTGGCCTGATTGGCCTGAACGGCGTCGGCTCGTGCACTTTTCTCACGTTCGTATACGATGTTTAATTCTTCCGACGCCATTTTCCGGTCGGTAATTTCCCGCAAACTGCCGGCCATCGTCTTTGGTTTTTGATTTTCGTCAAAGATCGTTTTGCCGCGAGCATTTACCCATCGGATATTTCCATCGGAGCGGACCACGCGACAATCAATAATATATTCGTTGTTATCGGTTCTCGACCTTTCCAGCAATTTTTCGACCATCGGCCGATCATCGGGATGAACTGAGCGAATAAAATCTGCAAGTGGGATATCGTCTTGTTCGGAACTGATATCAAGAAGTGTCCGGCACATTGGTGTCGAATAAATATCACTTTTGTCCAAATCCCAAAACCATAGGCCAACGCAGGCATTCTCAGCTGCAAACAGGTATTCATCGCAGCGGGTTTTGAAGAAATTCTTTTCTTCTTCAATTTGGGTAATATCGTTAGAGCAAAAAAAGATCTCAGTGACTATCCCACTTTCATTCCTGACAGGGATAAGTCTCAGCTCAACAAAACGACTTAAATCTTCATTGGAGACGAAAAGTATAATAGCTCTTGATTTCTCTCCGCTTTTTGAAGACTGCAGGGAAGTCTGGAAGTTTTCAATGTTAGTAAAATTAGATTGCCAAAAAGGGAGATCGATAAAATTTTGTCCGATAAAGACCAACGGATCGATACCAATTTCTTGAAATAATTTCCCGCCGAGATCTTTTACGACACCGAGATCATCGAGTTTTCCATAAAAAGCAAAGACGTCATCGAATAATGACTCGAAAGGCATATTGTTAACGTAATTCATATTTCGTATTGTACCGCGACGCACGTCGGTTGAAAAATTTGTAGCCCCAAATTCGAAGCAAGATCTAATTTTGCAAAGAAAAAGACCGCACCAATTTTACTCGATGCAGTCTTTTTCCTTCTGGTTCCCACCTTTAGTGCCGGTCAAAGCTTTAGATTAGGTAACCCTTCGTCCACTGATCATTCTCACTACAAATACTGCTAAAGCTACAAGCAGTAATATATGTAAAAAACCACCAAACGTGTTTGTTGTTACAACACCTATCAACCACATCACTAATAAAATCATTATAATTGTCCAAATCATTGCGTTCCTCCTTGTTCGTAAAAAAAAATCTTTGCCTGCTAATAACTAATCCAATTTCCGTGCCAGAACCGATAAACCCAACGTTTTCATCTATATACCTTAATTTGCACATATTTCGAAGGTCTCCTGATGAGCAGTTAGAGTATCCATTTGATACGAAATATTATCGATTCGCTACAATTTTTAAATGTATTAAACCAATACGGAAATATTCCTTGCGATTCAGTTTCGCATAAAAACCTGCTAAAAATACTGTATTTCACAAGCATGGGTGGGTTGGAACGCAAATTGCAGAATCTATTGGTGAATAGATTTTTTGGAATAATGACTTTTGGAGGAAATATGAATAACAATCAAAACGAAAACACAGGCGCAGCAGCGGTAGCGAAAAGCAAATTGGCTTCGGTAGAAGAGAAGTTTGACAATACTAAAGAGAAGATCTCTGACAATTTATCGACAGCGGCCGAGCAGGTCCATAGGAAATCGGATACGATCCAGGATTTCCTAAGCACTAAAACGGAAAATGTAGAAGATTACGTGCGCGGAAAAACTTATGAAGCAGGAGACCTGACGCAACAAACGCTTGACAAAGCGAATAAAGCCGGTCACCGGGCAGCCGATGCGTTGGAATATTCCTCGGATTACATCAGAACATTTGACGTGATCGAGGCAAAAAACAGTGCAATAAAGACGGTAAGACAAAATCCCGAGATTGGAATCGTCGCGGCGGGAATCTTTGGACTGATGTTTGGCTGGTTTATCGGCAGAAGATCTAAATAATTTAACAAAAACCAGTAACTTTTAAGCAGTTTGGAAAAGGCGTCATCATGACGGTTCCTTTTCCAAACTGTTTTTAAATATTATATTAGGCACACAGATGAGTATCGTAATTGAACGAATTTAGCGGTAGATTTTTATTTTATGCGAAAAGTTTTGGTAATCGACGATGATGTCGCGACATTAGAGATGATGCGTTTTCACCTTGAGTCGGAAGGGTTCAAGGTTTCTACCGCAAATAACGGAAAGATCGGTCTGGAGTTTTTAACCGACTCCGATTTTGACCTCATATTAACTGATCTGAATCTGCCGGACATCGACGGCATCGAAATGGTCAAACGTTCGAAACAGATGTCGCCGGAAACGGAGGTGATCATGATCACCGGTCAGGGTTCGTCTTCTAAAGCAGTAGAAGCAACGAAGGCGGGAGCTTTTTACTACATTGAAAAGCCCGTTGATTTTGAAGAGCTTGCTATACTGATGGAAAAGGCTTTCGAACGCAAACATCAGGCAACTGAAATAAAAGAACTGCGCGGCAAGCTGACAAACGTCACGTCGTATGAAGGAATTATCGGCGGCAGCAGAGAAATGCAAAACATTTATGAATTGATCGAAAATGTTGCCGACTCTGATGCAAATATCCTGATCTTGGGCGAATCCGGAACCGGAAAAGAGGTTATTGCAAATGCGATACATTATAAAAGTCATCGAAAGAAAAACGCGTTTGTAAAAGTGAATTGTTCGGCATTGCCAAAAGATTTGATCGAGTCTCAGTTGTTCGGTCATGTAAAGGGTGCTTTTACCGGCGCCGATAAAAATAAGGATGGATTGATAGGAAAGGCAAAGGGCGGGAGCTTAATGCTTGATGAGATCGGCGAAATGCCTGCCGATCTTCAGCCAAAACTACTCCGGGTACTACAAGAACAAAGTTATTATCAAGTTGGAAGCGATGAATCACGTGCGGCCGATTTCCGTTTAATAACTGCGACGAATCGTGACCCGTTTGTGGCGATCGCTGATGGTGACCTGCGAGAGGATCTTTACTACCGGATCAATACCATTGAGATACGCATCCCACCACTTAGAAATAGAGTGGATGACCTGCCAATGCTGGCCAAGCATTTCCTATCGATCTATACAGAAAAATACAACAGCCGTGCGGAAGTTTTTTCTGACGATGCATTTGATCAAATGCTCAATCATGAATGGAGGGGAAATGTTAGGGAGCTGCAGCATGTGGTCGAGCGGGCTGTATTACTAACAAAGAATAAAGTGATTAAAAAGCTAGATATTGTAAGCAAGGCAATTGGCGCTGCTACAAGCACTTCTCATCCATCGCGCAACACGTTTTCAACTCCGCAAATTACCGCAGATCACGTTTCAAAGAATAGTGTTCAGACCGTTGAAGTCGCTTCAGGATCTGAGGATGAATTTTTTGAAAAGATCGGTCAGGTGATCATAGAAAATCTTTCAAAAACCCGCGACGGCGAAGATCAAAAAGACGTTAAAGATGTATTTGGATTGCTTGAAAATGGAGTCGTATCCGCGGCACTCAAAAAGACCGGTGGAAATAAACAAGCAGCTGCGAATTTGCTTGGGCTTTACCGGCCGAGACTTTACGGAATGATAAAGCGCCATAATATTGAAGAGCAATAAGGTCAATTCAAAGTTCCCGACGATCATGATTTGTTTTGATCTAATGCTCCAAATTTTAGATTTTCCTCTGATGGGAAAATTGTATTTTCAACCATTTGTATTGCCAGAATGCTACGGAATCGTAGCAATATCGTACGTTCAAAATCCTCAAGCCCCACCAAAGCTGAACGGCACGTGTCTTGCGTTGTTTAATTAATAACCAGTTATGAACCCAAAATTTTTAGGACTGCATGTGTAGTAGAAAATGATTGAACGAGATAAACATGAAAAGGCATATTATCCAAAATTTTCAAGGTTGACCTATCTTTAGGTCGCGGGGATGTGTTTGGTATTAAAGATTTTCGCCGTATCCTCACAATCAGGTATTTGGGCTTCGGCAAATGTTTTATTTTTCGGCGGTCTTACGACTTATTTTCTGATCTGTCTCTAACGGCAGAACGACCGAACACTGCAGATCAAAAGACGAACGCG
>JBGTEI010000553.1:0-2103 GCA_041747875.1 Pyrinomonadaceae bacterium
TTATTATTCGATCGTTTACGCGACGATCACGGATATTACCGAACCAGCTTCACGCGGAACGGCGATGGCGGTTTATTTTCTCGCGATGTATTTGCTCGGCGCGTCGCTTGGGCCTTATATAATCGGCCTGGTTAGCGACTATTTTACCCAGCAGGCAGCGATCGCCGCCGGCGTAACTTTATTTGATCCAAAATCTCTCGAACCATTTCGCGGGGCAGGTCTCAGATCAGCGATGTATGTTGTTCCGGTGTTGAGCACGCTTTTGATGTTTGTTCTTTTTGCTGCATCGAGAACGGTTAAGAAAGATGTTGCGAAATTGCAGGATTGGATGAAAGGAGAGTTAAAACCTATTGACCAATGAAAGAGAAATTAATTGATCCAAAAACTAATCCTGAGAGCGAGCCAATTTGGTGTGCAGCTGCAAGTATCAAAAAAGAAATCATATTCGGCGAAGAACATATTAAAAAAGTTGGAACTAAACATTTTCGCGGAGGTGCGAAGGTTTATATTATTCACGCATGGGTTGGAACAGGTGAAAGATTAATAGTTATTGGACGCCATAGAAAAGGCGGGCGTTACATTTAACTTGCACTGTCATATAAGAATTTGGAAAACCCAAGAATGGAACGAGTTTATAGCCCAAAAGTTCGTGAATTGTTTGAAGAAGAATATTTCTCAATTAGTAACTACACAAAAGAAACTGCTGAACAATTATTCGCAACAATCTCAAGATGGATTGAAATTGATGATAGTAAGTAGTTTGAATTAAAATTAATGTCAACAAAAATTCCTAGAAATGACGAAAACGATTACACAAACGATGCCGCCAAAGTACGTCGCCAGTTTGTAAAAGAGCAGACGGGAGTTGAACTTGAACACGTCGGCAAGTATTCGTTTGACCCCGCTTCTACGCAAGGAAACATCGAAAATTTTATAGGAACAGCACAGATTCCAGTCGGACTTGTCGGGCCGCTGCTTGTAAATGGTCAACACGCAAATGGCGAATTCTATGTTCCCCTGGCGACAACGGAAGGAACACTCGTCGCCAGCTACAATCGCGGGATGAAACTCTTCCAAGCGGCTGGAGGAGTAACGGTCACCGTGGTTGACGATGCGATGCAGCGAGCTCCGGTTTTCAGATTTTCAAATGCTCTCGAGGCGCAGAAATTCGGCGTATGGGTCAGTGAGAATTTTAGCGAGATCAAACAGCGAACCGATTCTACGACTAGCGTTGGCAGATTGCGTGACATCCAGCAATTCCCTGCAAGCCGATTTTTGTACCTCCGTTTTAATTACACAACAGGCGATGCCGCGGGGCAAAACATGACCGGAAAAGCGACAAAGGCCGCGTGCGACTGGATAATGTCAGCCTACGAAGGGATAGAAACTTACCAACTTGAAGGCGGAATTGCGACGGATAAAAAATCTTCCTGGATGAACCGGATCCACACCCGAGGCAAAAAGGTAATTGCCGAGGCGACCATTCCGAAAGACGTGCTAAAACAGATAATGCACGTTACACCCGAACAGCTTTTCGCGGCACGTCTCAGATCGCAGCTTGGCGCGTTTATCGCCGGGGCCGACAATAACGGATCACATTCGGCAAACGGGATCACCGCAATGTTTATCGCCTGCGGTCAGGATGTCGCAAATGTCGCTGAATCGTCTGCGGCACTCGCCTTTGCAGAAGTTACGGAAAACGGCGATTATTATTATTCGATCACGATCCCGGCTTTGATCGTCGCCACTTACGGCGGTGGTACCGGATTACCAACGCAGCGTGAATGTCTGGAATTATTGGGCTGTTATGGTCAGGATAAAGTGTATAAATTCGCTGAGATCGTCGCGGCCACAGTTTTATGCGGAGAATTATCACTCGGAAGTGCGGTAGTCGCTGATCAGTGGGTTTCGTCGCACGAACAATTAGGACGCAACAGATAACTGTATGGCGAGCTCGGTCAAATTATTCGCCGGAGTAGACGGCGGCCAAACTCACACAAAAGCCGTGATATCCGATCGCACGGGTAGTATTTTAGGTTTTGGGACAGGCGGTGCGATCGATCATGGAAAACTCCAAAACAGCGATGAAAAACTTCAAATTGC
>JBGTEI010000554.1:0-4490 GCA_041747875.1 Pyrinomonadaceae bacterium
GTCTGAAAAATCGAAAATTGTCACCAAACGTGACTAATTTAATAAAGTCGGGAGAATACCGAAGTAGAAATGAATTGGCTTGTGGAACTTGAATCGGGAAACCGGAAATCGAACACGAGTTGTTAGATACTTTAGTCCGCGTATGCGGATGATCAGCATGTAGCCGTAGCCCATGCTACGGGAAGCCGGCGAGATAAGAAGCAGCCCGCGCGACGGGCGTTAGCGGGATTCATTATTTCAAATTTCGAGTATTATTCGATCCGGCTTTCCGGTTGTGTAAATCGCTGACGCTATCTACGATAGCTCGGAATCTTCCCCCGCGGGTTCCCGCACCTTATCAGTGCGGGCTACATGCTGATCGCTCGTTACACGAGCTGAGGAACTCGAACCGGAAAACTGGAAATCGATCAACAAGATTCGACTTTTCAGACAACCTCGCTAGGACTGAACAACTTTGTGTTTTTTTACCTCCCGGGTCTTTTTAACCGGCCTCAATGAATCAATACGGGTTGGTTACACTACGAATTTTTTCTTTTCGGACATTCGATTTTTTTAAAAAGCCTTTTAGGAATTTAACCAGTGTCGGTTTTTCATTTGCGCCGTCGTATCCAACGAGTTCGGCATAGGCAGAACCCGCGATCGCTTCTCCCTTGCGGGTTCCGGTTACGGCACATGCGCCTTCCCAGTAAAGGACCATCGTAGTTTTTCGCGTGTCCAATTCCTGATCTTTGAGATGGGGAACCACCTCGAGATCAAGCCCCAGTTTAGTTACGCTGATATTCCAACCGCTTGGATATTCAGTTTGCGTTTGCGGGCTCGTCCAGGTCTCCTTAACCTTGACCGAAAAATCCTTTGCTTCAAGGTATGTACACTTTCCGGGTTTATCGACAAATGTTCCGTGCGACAGCCGGCTTGGCTTGTTCTCACTGTTTCGAAACTGATAGATCATCAATTCGGTTTCATCTTCAAGCTGGATGCTAAACCAGTCCCAATTCCGCTGATACCAGGTGCCGAATTCGCGGTCCATCCACGCCGATCCGGTAAAGGATTCTGAAATGCCTTTTTCTAAAATTACGCCTTCTATCTCCATTCTTGTATATGAAAAGTGGCAAGACCTCTCCCTGCCGGCAATATCCTGATCTGCTCTGTGGTGGCCATTGAGCGCAGCCGGCTTCCGGCTTTTAACAAACGCATCAAATACGACATCGTCACCGATCGAAGCATGCAGATCCTGAGAGTCGCCCGTTTCACATACTTTCCAATCACCGATCCGCAGATCAAGCGCGTTTTCGCTGGCTGCTGCGGGAATATCAAGCGGACTGCTAAAACTTTTGAGGTCTTCGAATTGAAACCGCTCATTTTCAATATCAGTTATTGCAAAATGCGCGGCGTACATTGGATTTGCCAATAAACGCAGCGGCAGAAAGCTGAGAAAATCGTGATCGGTTTGGCGCTTAAAAAACACGAGTTCAAAACCGAAACGTTTTCCCGAAGCAGTCATGCAATGTCCGGTGTAATACCACCATTCGGTTTGCACGTTTGAGTGCGCGTACAGATCGCGGGGGAATGAGATGAGGTACGGCTCGATCGTGGCTGAGAGGTCCGATGCCTTTCCGCGGAGAATATCTGCAACGCCGCCGAGCAGCTTTCCGACGCCATACTCAAACGATCTAAGCGCTGTTTCATATAACGAAAATCGCGGTTTTTCTTTGATATTTAGCATATGCTCAAATTTTTCTAAAAAACTTCTATTCGTATTCGATCGCTTCCGCGATCTCTAAATTCGCCGCCCGGCTTGCGGGTACCCATGCGGAAATAAGTGCGACAATGATCACCACGGGAATTGATAAACCCAATAATGCAAAGGGAAATTTAAACGGTAAAGTAAATCCTGTAATTACGATTATCGAGATATTTATTGTGCAGTAGGCCTGAAGCAGGCCCGCTATCGAGCCCGTAATTATTCCAACGATCGAAATTGAGACCGATTCGAGCAGGATCATCTTTCTGATCTGACCCTTCAGGCCGCCGATCGCTCGCAGTACGCCGATCTCGCGTTTTCTTTCGGCGACGGAGATCACCATCGTATTTATCAGCCCCAATCCGGCAACGACAATGGCGATGACCATTTGCAGGTAATTCAGCGTAAAAAATTGGTCGATCAATGAGGTGACCCAATTTTGATATTCTTCCTGAGAATATATAAAAGCCTGCTGCTCCTTTGAGATCGTTTTTTCGAGACTCGCCTTAAATTCCGACCGGTCTGTGGCCGGATCCAATCTGATCAAAATGTAATCGACATAATTATCGATCCAAAATTTCTTATAAAGCTCGCGTTCGATAAATATCGTGCCATTTTCAGACTGGTGGTATTCAAGGATCCCGAGGATCTTTCTTGTTATCGCACCTGTCGGGCTTTCGACGGTCATCAAATCTCCGACCGCCATCTCATACTTCCTCGCAAAATTCTCCGATACAAAAAAGCCTTCACCCGCCGCCATTTCCCTTTTTACCGCGCTTGCGTTGCCGCGTAGGAGCAGTTCCGGTGAGCGCTCGATCCAGCCATTCATATCCTCTGCCAGCAGTGCGACATCGCTGCCTTTATAATTGACCGACGTCACCCGCAGATTCTCCACCCTTTTTGCACCTTTTATTGCTGCGATCTTTGCCGATGTTTCCTCGCTGAAATGATAGGTTCGGGACCGGATCTGGTCCGAGGTTGTGACAAAGAAATCCACGTTTACCGAGCGCTCGAGTGTTCTTACGATCGCCGCTTTCTGGCTTTTGATAAGGGCGCCGTTTGCAAATACAAATGCCAGACCCATCATCAGAGCGCCGACTGTAGCTGAAGTTCGGCGCGGAGCCCGCGCCATAGTATCTACGGCGATGACACCTTCTATCCCAAAAAGGCGGTTCATCAATGGCCGGAGTAAAACGGCACTGATCGAGATCATTTTTGGCAGCAGCAGGATCATTCCGAGGATCGCAAATATCCAGTAAAAAAGCGGGATCATTGAACCCATCTTTGGAACCGAAAACGCACTTAATGCGAGTCCAAGCATGATCGAAAAGATCCCCGCAAAGATCCGCGTGTGCGAGATCAGCGATTCTTTGTTTCGGGTTTCTATATTATGAAGTGCGGCAATCGGGTCGAGTCTTGAAGCATCCCGTGCCGGGATCCAGGCGGCGACCATTGAGGAGAGGAGTCCGATCAGGATCGCGGCGATCATGTAATCCAACCGAAACGGAGGCATCTGGCTTGACGTGACCATTCCATAGGACGTCGCCGCTACCGATTCCATTATCTTTACGGCGGCGATCGCTAAAAAGTATCCGGCACCGACTCCGATCACCGAGCCGACCAGGCCGAGGATCACGGCTTCACCGAGAAACATCGCCTGTGTTTGTTTGCCGCTCGCCCCGAGTGCGCGGAGAATGCCTATCTCTTTTGACCGCTGATTTACGCTGATATAGAAAGAATTGAATATCAGAAAAACTCCGATCGTGAGCGCCATAAAACTCATGATCGTCATACCCAAATTTACCGATGAAACCGAGTTTTCAAGACCCTCGCCGCGTGTTGAAGGGCTCGAGATATCGATGCCGTTTGGTAGAAGTTTTCTCAGGCGCGCCTTTACGTCATCGATGGATGCATTTTCCGCGGTTAAAATGTCGATCCGGTCGATCAAACTTCCGCGCCCAAATATTTCCTGCGCCGCGTAGATGTCGATGACCGCAACATTTCCGCCGAAGATCTCAGCAGCGCCTTCGGGTTTAAAAAATCCGCGTACGGTAAATTTCTTTTTTGTTTCCTGTACAAAGAGCTCGAGCGAATCACCTTCTTTTAGATCATTGTTATCGGCAAATGTTCGCGAGACGGCAATCGAGTCGGGCTTGTCTATAAATGCCAGAGGATTTGCGATCGAGATATTTTGTTCCGGTACGACATCGGAATGGAGCTCAAGATCGCTGGCTGTATCGAGGCCGATAACAAATAGGTTTTGGTTGTTTCCGGTTTGAGCGATCGTTTCGATAACGGGCTCGGCAAGCCTAACCCCTTCGGTGCTTTTTGCGATCTCTAAAAACTTCTGCGGAAATCCGGTTTCGCCTGATGTGATCTGAAGGGTCGCTTTTCCCACAAGTTTTTCGACCGTAGCTTTTAATGACTCAACAAGTGTGAGATTTGCGGTGATAACAGCAAAAAATGCTGCGACACCAAGCGCGATCCCCAATATGGTTAGGATAAGTCGAAGTTTACGCTGCTTCCACTCGCGCAAAGAGACCATTGCCAAAGCACCTAGCATAAGACATTCTCCAAAACCGGGGAAGAAAGCATACGGATCAGAACCCCGGATGGTACGGGCTTTTCGTATCTCCTAAGAAATTTCCGGTCCCTAGTCTTCATCTGCGATCGCTCCATCAAGCATCTTTATTATCCTGCCGCAGAATCCGGCGGCAGTTTCATCGTGCGTAACCAGGATCAAAGTAGT
>JBGTEI010000555.1:0-15787 GCA_041747875.1 Pyrinomonadaceae bacterium
GTTTGTTCCCTGATGGCACAGCCAGCCATTTCAGAAAAGTCTGAAATGAGCGAATTAAATTTCAAGTCGCAAGATATAAAGTCTTTGCGCGAATAGATGCTTGCAGTCGCCTTATAAGGCGTACTCGAATTCTGAAACAAAAACTAACTAGTAAGGAGAAGGGTTTGTTTATTTGTCAATAACTCAAAAATCCTAGACGCCCGCGGCGTCCAGGAGGAACTGTGTCTTGACATAACTAACAACTTCATAGATACGCTATATTGTTCGTCGCCGCCCACGACAAAAAGAGTGACTTTCAAAGTTTCTGCGACTTTTCAGACAGCCTCTGTAGACGGATTACTTATTTTTTAACCCGGTGTCTTTTAATTATGGTCCCAGCGAATCGGGGAAGTGATCGTATCATTCCGATTCTATTCTCTCCGAGATCAATTCAAAAGTCCGACCGTAGCGGTAGTTTATATTGAAATGTCCGCCGTCAAATTCTTCGTGAATATGCGGGATATTGTGTATCTTTAACCGGTCTGCTAGAACCCGCGCTCCAAGATCGAGCGCAAATTCGTCTTTTGTTCCTGCGTCGATAAAAAATAGCCTCAGCGACTTCAAGTTTTCCACAGAGTTTTCCACAAGATAAACCGGATCGTGCTCCAGCCATTTTTGCCAAATATCTTCGCGCAGCTCTCCCGTTTCGAGATCAAATGGAATATCAAATCCCCATTCCGAGTTTTCATTCGGGGAATAGCACGAACTCATCCCAACAATATTCAAACCGTCGAAATCGAATTTCCCCTTGTTTGATTCTTCGTCATAAAACTTCTCTATCAAACTCAGCGGATCGCCTTTGATCGCCTTTAACGCCTTGCGAAAATCAGACTTGTAGCACAGCTCAAAATAACAATCTCCGGCGATCGTTGTTGCCAGGCCAAAAGTATCCGCGTGTCTTATCGCCATGATCATCGCACCATATCCGCCTGAAGATTTTCCTGTTACTGCACGCGAGTCCCGATCGGCGATCGTGCGAAAGTTCTCATCGATAAAAGGAACAAGCTCATCGATCAAATAATCTTCATAGTTTCCCGTGGCGGCTGAATTTATATATTGTGAGCCGCCGTATTTTGTAAAACAATCGGGAAGTACGACGATCATTGGTTTCATCCGCTCTTCAGCGATCAGTTTATCGAGCCGCTCAGCGAAATTCGGCGAGAAAGCAGAATCATTGAGCATCATTTTTCCGCGTCCCGTAAATCCTGTCAGACAAAAAACCACGGGGTAACTCTTCTCAGTTTGATCATAATCATGCGGAAGATAAACATAGAGATCACGGATGTGCGGATCGCACAACGGGTTGTTTTTTAATGCGTTGCTTTCGTGCCTTAAAACTCTTATAGTTCCTTTGGTTTTGGACATAATGTTGCTCGGGAGTGTTTCTCTTAAAATAGTTAAGATCCGGTACATGCAGATCCGAGATAATTTGAGCGCGTTTATGCGAATAGCGTATACCTAAAAAATACCGGATAAACTCATTATCAAATTATGCTGCTTATTATATTGCAAAACTTAACCGATTCGAATACGGGCGAACTTTCTTCGACGATCGGTTTCTTAACCGCAATGATCACACCGGCATTGCTGATCTCCGCGAGCGGTACGCTTGTCTTAACGACCTCGACAAGGCTCGGACGCGTTATAGATCGAACCCGCAGCCTTGATGTCAGGCTAAATGAATTAATGACGACAAAGGAGAAAGCCGACATTCCCCTATATAGTAAGCGAATCGAGGTCGTTTTTGATCTGCTTGATAAAGTTACGACGAGAACGCGCATGCTGCAAGAGGCTTTATTTGTTTTCTATTGCAGTCTGGTGATGTTTGTTTTGACGAGTTTGACGATCGGCGTGGTTGGGCTTCTCAATCATTACACGTGGATCCCGATCCCGATCGGACTGGTGGGAATGCTGTTCGTGTTTTACGGAAGCATAATGATGATGCAGGAATCGAGACTTGCCACTGCCACCACAAATGCTGAGATGGATATTACGTGGCAGATCGCGACGGAGATCGCGCCAAAAGAGATCGTTGAAAAATACAATTACAATCATTATGGAAAGCACCGGTTAAACGCTAAAAAACCGAAAAACTAGGCACGACCGTTTATTTTCGCGAATCGGATCTATGGCAGAATCGGACAAACAATTTATCAGAAAAGCGATCGAATTGGCCCAAAGGGGAATTGATTCAGATGCCGGCGGGCCATTTGGCGCGGTGATCGTAAAAGACGGAGAGATAATCAGCGAGGGTTGGAATGAAGTAACTTCGCAAAATGATCCGACGGCGCATGCCGAGGTTGTTGCAATACGCAAAGCCTGTGCAAGGCTCGATTCATTTCAGCTCGAAGGATGTATCTTATATAGTTCGTGCGAACCGTGTCCGATGTGTTTGGGAGCGATATATTGGGCAAGACCCGATAAGCTTATTTTTGCGGGAACGCGTCAAGATGCGTCAAAAGCAGGTTTTGATGATCAGTTTATTTACAATGAGATCTCGCGGGAGATCAACGAACGAAGCATCGAAACGGAAAATCTATTGCGTGATGAAGCGGCGGTGGTTTTTGCAAAATGGCTGGAAAAGGCAAATAGAGTTAAATACTAAGATCAAATGAAAGGTTTATTCGGCGGATACTTTTTTATCATCCTGGCAGTAGTTGCCGGAATGATGATGCCTACACAGGCTGGTATCAACCACAAATTAGCAGACGATATCAGCAGTCCGATCCTTTCGGCATTTGTTTCATTTGTGGTTGGAACTGTCGCGCTTTTTATCTATATATTGGCGACGGGAGAATCGCTCGGCAACCTAACATCGCTTAAGAGCGCATCGCTTATTTCATGGACGGGCGGATTGCTCGGAGCATTTTTTGTTGCCTCGACAGTCATTTTGGTTCCGCGGATCGGAGTTGCGCTCACGTTTAGCTTAGTGGTCGCCGGGCAGATGCTGATCACACTTTTGCTTGATCACTACGGATTTCTGGGTGTTCCGGTAAAAGAAGTAAATATCCAACGTATCATCGGCGTTTCTCTTGTCATTCTCGGTGTAGTTTTGGTTCGTAAATTTTAGTTTGTCTTGATAACCAAAGCAGGGATCTGACAATTCCAATGTTTTTCTACCTGTTCTACTGAAGATGATCAACGTGCTTTCCCGGTAAACCGCAACCCGAATTCGAATCTAACCAACCCATGAAAACGAAAAGCGTAATAGAATAATAGTTATTCATATTCAAAGATTGAAGAAGAGAATTTTTGCTCTCGCGGATTTATGTACAACAAAATAGAAAATTTTCGCAGAGTCGTTATCACCGGGTTTGGCTGTGTAACGCCGATCGGTATCGGATCGGCCGCTTTTTGGGAAGGTCTGAAGAATGGAATCAGCGGCGTTTCCGGTATCGAGAGTTTTGACGTAAGTGAATCTTCCGTAAAGATCGCTGCGGAAATAAAAAATTTTGATGCTGACGCGGAAGTTTCTAGCAAAGACCTAAAACATCTTCCGCGGACCGTCCCGCTCGCCCTGGCTTCGGCGCGTGAGGCGCTGAAGGATTCCAGAATTCGGCCTGAGGAACTTACGCGTGACGAGCGTAGAGCGTGCGGTGTAGTGCTTGGGACCGGCGGTGGCGGACTAAGCTTTACAGAGAAGCAATATGAGGCGTGGTTTGTCAATAACGGCAAGAAAGCGAGCGTTTATACGATCCCGAGTTCGACCCACGGGAGTTTGTCTTCTGAACTTTCGATGGAATTTGGCTTTCACGGAATGTCGCATATTGTTTCGACCGGCTGTACAAGCTCGACTGACGCAATCGGTTATGCCGCGCAGAATATAGCACTCGGACGTGCCGATCTGATCTTGGCCGGAGGCGTAGATGCGCCGATCGCCAAAGGGATATTTGAAGGTTTTAAGTTGATGACGGTTTTAACCCGCGATTGGAACGATGAACCGCATCGCGCATCCAGGCCGTTTTCAAAAGACCGGTCGGGAATCGTGTTGGGCGAAGGCGCCTGGATCTATGTTCTCGAAACCCTTGAGAGCGCAAAGGATCGGGGCGTAAAAATATATGCCGAGATCATCGGATACGGCTCGACGTGTGACGCATATCATAGGGTGAGACTTGACGAAAACGGGGTTGAGCCGGCGAGGGCGATGACGCTTGCCATCGAAGACGCGGGAATCTCACCGGAACATTTGGACTACATAAATCTCCACGGAACCTCTACTGAGATCAATGACCGGATCGAAACCAAGGCTGTAAAAAATGCGCTCGGTAAGCACGCGTATCGTATTTCTACTTCGGCTACAAAATCTCAAATTGGTCATCCGCAGGGCGCTTCAGGAGCAGCGGGAATTGCGGCGTCGCTGCTTGCTCTAAACGAAGGTATCTTAGCGCCAACGATCAATCTCGATGTCGCGGACAAAGAATGTGATCTCGATTACACGCCAAACGAAGCCCGCGAATTGGAAGTGAATTTCGCGCTTTCAAATTGCATCGGGTTTGGTTCAAAAAACTCTGCGCTCGTGTTGGGAAAAGCTTAATGTTTGAGCGATTTAAAAACCGGAGTAAAGAGCTCGAAAGAATCGATACCGGGGACTACACACCTGCGGAATACGACCGGTTCCTTAAAGAGATCCGGCTCATCAATCTTTATGCCGGCGACCGCCGGGCGCTTGAAAAGAGTTTGCTTGCGGAGATCAGACAAGGCGGCATCCAAAAGTTTTCCGTGCTTGATGTCGGAGCCGGATCCGGTGAATTGCTCCGCGTCATTTCTTCCTTTGCTCGAAAAAGCGGTCAACGGGCAAATCTTTATGGACTGGAGTTAAGTGCACGGTCTGCAGGGTCGATTTTAGAGGAATCGCGGGATCTTGATGAGATACGATCGATCCGTGGCGACGTCTTAGAATTACCGTTTGCCGAAAATTCTTTTGATTACGTGATTTGTTCGCTATTTACTCACCATTTTAAGGATGACCAGATCGTAGAGATATTGAAGAGTATTTCGGCGATCGCGCGAAAGAAGGTCTTTGTCATCGATCTTCACCGGCATCCGGCAGCGTATATTTTGTTTCGAATGATCACGAAGGTCTTGATGGTCAGCAAGCTCGTAAGAGATGACGGGGCATTATCCGTATTGAGAGGTTTTAAGCCCGAAGAGCTTGAAGATCTCGCGATGAGATCGGGTTTTGACGATCATAGGGTTACCAGGGTGTTTCCATTCAGACTGGTTTTAGAAGTAAAAGCGTAGCGCGGTATCAATCAATTTAATGACAGATAAAATGCGGATATTAATTGTTGGCGGCGGAGTTTCGGGCGCAAGCCTTGCGATCCGCCTGGCAAGGAATGGGTTTAACGTCACGGTCGTCGAGCGCGATAAATTTCCGCGTCATAAGCTTTGCGGAGAATTTGTATCCCCCGAATGTCTCCGCCATTTTGAAGATCTTGGCGTAAGCGAAACGATGAATGCGATCGGAGGTGATTCGATCTATGAGACGCGTTTTTATTCCGGGAACGGAAAATCAATCGGCGTTCCGAGCGAATGGTTTTCTAACGGGAAGAAAGGCGCGCTTAGTATCAGCAGATCCGAGATGGATCTTCGGATGCTTAATAAAGCCCGCGAACTGGGTGCAAAAGTTTTTGAAGAAAGCAGATGCTTTAAGATCGGGTTCGGTAAAGACAAAATTCAGAGCGCTTTTGTAAAAGATGGAAAAGGTGAGGAACATGAACTTTTAGCCGATCTGGTGATCGATGCAACGGGTCGTGCGGGCGTTTTGAATAAGCTCGTCGGCAGGCAGCGAAATATCAAGCCTCGCAAAAACAAAGAAAAATATGTGGGTTTTAAAACGCATTTTGAAAACATCAGGATGAATCACGGCGTTTGTGAGATCTATTTTTTTGAAGGCGGATACGGCGGTTTAAGCTATGTAGAGAATGGAATTGCGAACCATTGTTTTATCGTCGAGGCGCGCATAGCAAAAGAATTTCGCGGTGATGCGGATGAGATACTAAAACAGGTGATCTTAAAAAATGCGCGTGCACGGATAACACTTGGAAATGCGCGAAAGAAGTTTGATTGGCTCGCGGTTTCGGTGGAGAGTTTTGGAAAACAACCGGCGCCAAACATTGAAAATCTTCTTAATGTCGGAGATGCTGCGGCGTTTATCGATCCATTTACCGGAAGCGGGATGCTGATGGCACTTGAATCCAGTGAATTATTGGGAAAAGCGATCGTTGAGAATTACGCGGAAGGTTTTGCCGGTTCGGCAAAATTGGTAAAGTCTATTTACGAAAAGAATCACGCGAAAGCAATTAGAAAGCGAATGCGGGTCTGCGCGCTTATTCACAGGTTTTCGTTTTCACCAAAGCTCGCGGCTTTTGTGATCGCGGCCGGGAATCTAAATGGCAGAGCTCTAAAATTGGTCGCCTCAATGACGAGATGACCGTCGGACGATTTTTTGCCGGAACGCCCCCGACCCGAGGGCAATGAGTGCGAAGCACGAGACCGATTTTTGGTTTGTGAGTAGATGATGGGGGATTTCGGACGTGGCGACGTCCGTTGCAGGCGGGTCGCCTGCGGTCCGACGCGAATGATTATAAGTGAGAAAAGATATGGAAATTGGAAGTAAAGCACCGGATTTTAGTTTGAAGGACGCAAACGGAAAGAAATGGACGCTTTCCGATCAACTCGGAAAAGTAGTCGTTCTGCTGTTTTACCCTGCGGATAATTCACCAGTCTGTACAAAACAAATGTGTTCGGTGAGAGACAATTGGGAAGATTATGCTGCAACGGGCGCGGAAGTTGTCGGGATATCGACGGATTCAAGCGAAACCCACGCGGGTTTTGCGGAAGAATATGAACTCCCGCTTCGGCTTCTGGCTGACGAAAAAGGCGAGATCGCAGCAAAATACGATGCAAGATCTTGGATCCCCGGCAAATCTGCACGTGCTGTTGTTGTGATAGACAAGGAAGGAAACGTCTCAACCCACGATGTTCAGTCGTTGGGAATTTTTCGGCCAAAGGACGACGACGTTTTAGCGGCGATAAGAGCTGCGGGATAAAAAGCTTGAGCGGGGAAAAGTCTAAAATACGGACTGAGCGAAATGCGTTTGGTCTTCGTTTAAGTTTTTCAGCAGCTTGATAAAGATATTCTGCGAATCTAAAATTGATAAAAGATCGAAAACAAAAGGAGACGAGATAATGGCGTTATTTTCTAAGGACAAATTTGAATGCGTAAGATGCAGCAAGAAAACCGAGCCGATCGGCTATGCACCGATCCCGACTGAATTAGGCGAAAGGATAGGTGCGACAGCTTGTGCAGAATGCTGGAAGGAATGGCTTGAGAAACAAAAACAGGTGATAAACCATTTTGGTTTAGATGTTTCGAGCCCGGATTCGCAAGAATATTTGTTTGACCAAATGAAACTTTTCTTTTTTAACGAAGGCGAGCAAGCGGAAGAGATCGACACTTCAAAGGAAGGAAGCGTCTCCTGGTAGATCGGTTCCAGACCGATCCTGCTCAACATTAACGGGAATAAAAAGTTGGTTTCATAGATATTAGTGTGATGCGTATCCGAAAATTGGAGTTAAGAATCTATGTTACTGCGATCAAAAAGAATTTCCGTTTATTGCCGTGCGATCGGTTTGTCTGTTTTTGTGCTTTGTGTTGGTTTGATACCGGTATTCGCCTTTCAGATGAAATTGAATAACGGCAATTATATAAACGAGCCACAGAAAGTTCGCGCACCTGAATTTTCGGGGGCAAGCGGGTGGCTAAATACGGACAAGCCTCTTTCGATCGCGGGCTTGAAAGGTAAGATAATACTCCTCGATTTCTGGACCTACGGCTGCGTAAACTGCATTCACATCATCCCCGATCTTAAGAAACTCGAAGCAAAATACGCCGATCAGCTCGTCGTAATCGGCGTCCACTCTGCGAAGTTTGATAACGAAAAGAATATCGAAAATATCCGCAATATAGTTTTGCGCTATGGGGTTGAGCATCCTGTCGTCAACGACGCAAGTTTCAAGATCTGGGATGCATACGCGGTACGGGCCTGGCCGACTCAAGTACTGATCGACCCGGCGGGATATATCGTCGGAACTTTAAGCGGCGAAGGTCATTATGAAACGCTCGACGATTCGATCGGGAAAACTGTCGCGGACTTTCGGAAAAACGGAAAACTCGATGAATCGCCGATTAAATATGCACTAGAGCGCGCAAAAGTTGGAGAGCTGCCGTTGGCATATCCGGGTAAGGTTTTGGCGGATGCGAACTCGAAACGGCTTTTTATCGCCGATTCAAATCACAACCGGATCGTCGTTACAGACTTCGGCGGCAAGCTGCTTGAAACTATCGGAAACGGCGAACAGTCCAAAAAAGATGGTACTTTCTCAACCGCAGGATTTAACAAACCTCAGGGCATGGCGATCGACGGCGATGTTCTTTATGTTGCCGACACGGAAAATCATCTGATCCGGAAGATAAACCTTAAAACGAAAGCCGTTACCACAGTTGGCGGTACCGGAACCCTTAATGGGTTTACCGGGATCGGCGGAAAGCCGCTTGAAACTGCGATGCGATCTCCGTGGGATCTTTCGCTGGTTGGACAAGATCTGTATATTGCGATGGCGGGTTCGCATCAGATCTGGCGTTTGCAATTGGAGAAAAATTATCTTGAGCCTTATGCCGGAACGCGTTGGGAAGCACGGACGGACGGTAAGATAAAAAAAGCAGCGTTCGCACAACCTTCGGGAATCGTTTCCGATGGCACGAAGCTTTATGTCGCGGACAGTGAATCAAATATCATTCGTGAGATCGATTTCGAAAAGGAGACAGTGGACACGCTTGTTGGCGGGGATCTTTTCACTTTTGGTGATAAGGATGGACGGGGTGATAACGTGCGGCTTCAACATCCATTGGGCGTCGCACTCTATGATGGCAAGGTGCTTATCGCTGATACTTACAACGACAAGATAAAGCTTCTTGACCCTAAAACGCGTGCTGTCGAGACATTCTTGGGAACAGGAAAAGAAGGACAAGCAGACGGCGCGAGCGCCTCGTTTTACGAACCCGGGGGAATATCGGTCGCCGGAGACAAGTTGTTTGTGGCGGACACAAATAATCAAGCGATCCGCGTTGTCGATCTGAAAACAAAAGTAACGTCGACGCTCAAGATCGAGGGTTTAACTCCTCCTGCCGAAACGGTTAGTGATGTCGAGGCATTTTCCCCAAACCTGAATGAAATTTCCCTTAAAGAAAAAACGATTTCTGCAAACGCAAAGACGTCGGTCGTTTTTAACGTTTCGCTGCCCGACGGATTTCACTTAAATCCGGACGCGCCGCAGCGCTATAATATTTCGTTTAATGACGGTGAAACGGTGGAGATAGCGAAGCCAAGTGAAAAATTCAAGGAACTGCCGCTTGCGATACCCTTTAATGCGACCAAAGCGGGGAGGACAAATCTTAAAGCGAAACTGACAATTTTTTACTGCCGCGAAGATAACACGGGAGTTTGTCTGATCAAATCGATTGTATGGAACGTCCCGATAAAGATCACAGATAAGGGCACTGTGATAGATGAGATCGAGCTAGCGGCAAATATCCGCTGAAACTTCGATGGATGTAGCGCCACCGTCCAGATGGCTGTCCCAAGAGCGTCTCGCTCTTGGGTTTGTGCGATAAATTCAGACCGATAGAAGTTAATGAATCGCAGCGGCAAGATGCCGCCACGACAGCCGTCGGGACGACGGCGCTACGCCTAGAACCGCTTAAACCGCAATTCCGTCCGATCATTCTAGTAAAAACGCCGTTTACTAAGATAAAATTGTAAACTTGCGAGGTTATTGGTTAGCATCGAAGAAATGTATTCGTTAAATTCGGCATCACTTATAAATCTTTTAGGATTTGCGGTAGGGCTTGCGCTCTATTCGCTTTTGCTTGTGATGGTGATGCAGCACCGCCGAAAAGACTCAAAAATCGATCGGCTTCTTTTGCTTACTGGAATATTGGGGGTCTTCTGGAACGCGGGGGAGCTTTTTGCAGTTATCTGGCGTGATTTTGCGCAAAACCCGATCTCACCGTTTTTAATTGCAGTTTCATATTCGGCGCTCGGTTTTTTGCCGTCCGTGGTGGTAAATTCTGCCGAAAACGAAAATAAGAATTCTCGCTTTTTGACGATCACCGCCTACGGGTTGAGTATTTTTGCGGCCTTTCTGCATTTTCAAAGCGCGTTTACGAACGGCGTAGTTCCCTCAAATCTCGCATTGAAATTGTTGACCTTTGGGTCTGTCGCACTCGTTGCCGGTCTTCTCTTTTTTAACTACAAGCAAAAACTGGAAAACAAAACGGTCTGGATCGCTGCCCTTTTGATCTTTGCGGTTTCGGCGCTTCATTTGAGTTCAAAAACTGAAGATGCGAATTGGTTTATTGAGCTTATTGCTCATCAATCATCTCTGCCGCTCGTGCTCGCTATACTTATTCAGGATTACAGATTTGCGTTTGCCGATCTTTTTCTAAAACGTTCGTTATCGCTTCTTTTATTGGCTTTGACGGCGTTCTCGCTTTATGTTTTTGTCGCGCAGCCGCTTGGATATCTTCACTCTTCGCATGAAGAAAATGATCCGCTGGCGACGGGAGTTTTGCTTGTTTTATGGATCGCGACCGCCCTGACATACCCCGGATTACATAAGTTCTCAGTATGGCTTGTCGACAAAATTCTTCTTAAACGGATCAATTATGAGGATTTGCAGAAGGATATATCCCGCCGGATAGAGCAGATAGAATCGCCCGATGGTGTACTTGACAAAGTTTCAAAAGACCTCGGAAATGCTTTGACCGCTAAAAACTTTTCCTGGACGGAAGTTTATGAAAATGACCAGGAAAACACATTGCCGTTTGTTGAATTATCACGAGAAAAGTCGTACGTATTTGTTCCAACTCACGAATCACCATTTTATAAGATCCATTTGCAAAACTTCGTAGGCGGCCGAAGATTGCTGTCTGAGGAAGTGGAAATGCTTGAGTCGGTTTCGCTGCTTACGGCGAGAAAAATTGATGCACTCCGGATTGTCCACGAACGATGTGAACAGGAAATTCGCGAGCAGGAATATACAAAACTAACTACCGAAGCGCAGTTGACCGCATTGCGATCACAGGTCAATCCGCACTTTCTTTTTAACGCGCTCACGACGATCGGATATCTTATACAAACTGCGCCCGACACGGCATTTCAGACGCTGATGAAATTGACACAGCTTTTGAGAAGTGTATTGAACTCAAACAGCGAGTTTTGCACTTTAGGCGAAGAATTGAAGCTTATTGAAAATTATCTTGACATCGAAAAAGCACGGTTCGAAGAGCGCTTGACGATAGAGATCGATGTTCCAAAAGAACTTGAATCCATCCGGGTTCCCTCCCTCATCCTGCAGCCGCTGGTTGAAAATGCCGTAAAACATGGGATATCGGAAAATAAGAATGGTGGAACGGTTAGAATATCAGCAAACGTCAAACATACCGGACAAGAAGTATCGCTCAATTTGGAAGTATTTGATTCCGGTGCCGGAAGATCCGAGAAAGATTTTGCGACATCAAATGGAATCGGTTTGGAGAATATAAAAGGGCGGCTGAAATCTTACTACGGCAATAAGGCGAAACTGAGTTTTGATAAAGATTCGCAAAAGGGAAGTTTGGCAAGGGTGGAGATTCCCGTAGGAACGCAGGCTGCCGGCCTGCAATGAGTGCGAAGCACGAATTTGGTTTTGATCAAGTGCAAAGATAACCGTGCATTTCGGACGTGGTAACGTCCGTTGCAGGCTGGCAGCCTGCGTTCCAGATATGAACAAATTGCGAATAATTATTGCTGACGATGAACGACCCGCGCGGAATTTTCTTCGGGATATTCTGAAAACTTTTGATGACGTCGAAATCGTCGGGGAGGCTGAAAACGGCGCCGCGGCGATCGAATTAATAAAAACTCATAGACCTGATCTGGCGCTTCTGGATCTTCAGATGCCGGAGATCACAGGGATCGAGGTTGTTAAGCTTTTGCCAAAGAACTCAATGCCGCTCGTTGCATTTATTACAGCCTACGACGAATATGCGATCCAGGCGTTTGAAGTGAATGCGGTTGATTACTTACTCAAACCTATTGAAAAATCGCGTCTTCGTGTAACCTTGGACCGCGTACGCGAACGTCTCGAGCAAAACAATTTTCGCGATACTGAAACAAAAAGAGTGAGAAAAGCTGTCGAAGTATACGAACAAAGCAAGCACGAATTTATCGAACGGATCCCTGTGAAAATGAACGACGAAATTCTGCTGATTCCCGTCGACCAGATCGCTTCAATCATCGCAGAAGGTGAACTGCTGCATATAACGACCGCAAGGAATGAAAAATACATGATCAATTTTCGCCTGAAAGATATCGAGGCGCGCCTTGAACCGTCGAAATTTATCAGACTTTCCCGCGGCGCGATCGCCAATGTTGGCATGTTTAAAAAAGTTTCGCCGATGCCGGGCGGGACATATCACATCTTGTTAAAGAACGGGCAGGAAATTCCTTCAAGCCGTCTTCAATCAAGAGTCCTGCGCGAACGTCTGTTGAAACTCTAACCTCATTAAATAGAATAAATCTTTTATCAATCGAAAACTTTCATTGTCGAAATTTAACCGCACATTGTCGTAAAAAACCGTTCGTTAAAAACTTGTTCTCTTATCTTCGAAAGTTGGATATTCTTCGCTTTTTGATAAATTCCAAAAACTTTAATCAATGGCATGTATACGATGACAATAATTTATAGAACAATATTGATCTGCGCAGTGATATTTGCTGCTTTCGCGGCGGGCAATGCGCAGCAGGGAACACTTAGCGGCACGATCAAAAGTCAGATCAATGGCGAACTGATTCCCGGAGTTTCGGTTGAAATAAAGAAGCTGAATCGAAGCACCGAAACCGATGAAAACGGAAAGTATGAGTTTACCGGGATCCCGGACGGCACATATACGCTTGTTACGCACACCGACGGTTTTGCTGATAAAGCGCAATCGGTGACCGTTTCCGGCGGAACCGCGACCCTCGATTTTAATCTGAGCCTTAAGTCGATCAATGCGGAAGTTACGATCTCGGCGACGGGTGAAGAGCAGTCTGTATACGAATCATTTTCATCGGTGAATTCGGTTGGCTCGACGCGAATCGCCGAAAAAGCAAGCACATCGGTCGGGGAAGTTTTGGAAAACGAAGCGGGAGTATCGGTGCGTTCATTTGGCGGCGGCGGAACCGGGCGACCCTCGATACGCGGATTTGAAGGCGATCGTGTGCTTATCCTCCAAGACGGAGTTCGTAATGGTTCGATCGGAGCCGGCTCAGGCGACCACGGCGAGCCGGTGGCGACGACAAATCTTGAGCGCCTTGAAGTAATAAAGGGTCCGGCGACATTGCTCTACGGAAGCAATGCGATAGGCGGTGTCGTAAATGCTGTTACTGACGACGAAGACCGAGCTCACGAAGGAATTCGCGGATATTTTACGGCCCTTGGCGGAACGGTAAACCGGCAGGCGGGAATCGCAGGCGGCATCGAGTACGGGATCGGTAAGAATCTATTCGACTTAAATCTAAATTCAACGAGCGAAGGCGATGTTCATACACCGCTTGGAAAAATTCCGAATTCTGCCTCAGCCGCTCACGGCGGGGCCGGAAGCTACGGCTACTTTGCCGATAAGGGATTTTATCGGACGACTTTGACGCTCGACCGAAGGCGATATGGAATTCCCTATGCACCGATCTACGAATCACGCGAACTCTTGAGCATTATCAATGGCGGAATCAATTGCAGCGGTGATGATCCGCCTTGTGAATATAACGTAGATGAAATCAAACGAATTTTTTCCGATCAATTGCCGCCGGTTCCTGATGAACAGATCGACATAAAGATGCGGCGAAACAATTATCGTTTTGTCGGCGGATTTCGCGACCTGAAAGGTCCGGTCGAATCGGGTACCTTTACCATCGACCTTACCGATTACCAGCATCAGGAGATCGAAACCGAAGACGGAACAGATACGATCGCGACGACTTTTGACAACGATGTTTTCTCGTACCGCGGAATTTTCGGGCAGTCTAAGTTCAATAAGCTTTCAGGACAATTTGGTTTTGAAGGTTATCGGCGAAGCTATCTTACACAGGGCGCCGAGCAATTGATCGACGGAAGAGTGCGCCAAAACAATTTTTCCGTGTTCGGGCTTGAGGAGGTTAGCTTTGAAAAAGTGGCGATCCAGTTTGGCGGAAGGCTTGAGAATAACCGGTATCGGCCAACGAATCCGGCATTGGCTGAACGCGATTTTACAGGTTTTTCAGGTGCAATTGGCGCAAGATTTGAAGCGTGGAAAGGCGGTTCGTTTATTGCGAATTTTGCGAGTTCATACCGACCTCCTGCTCTTGAAGAGCTCTATAATTTTGGCCCGCATATCGGAACCGTGACATTTGAAGTTGGAAATGAAAACTTAACCCGAGAGCGTTCAAACGGGCTCGAGTTTAGCTTTAGACAAAATTCAAGCCGGGTTCGTTTCAACGGAAGTGTTTTCTATAACGATATCAATAATTTTATGTATCTTGCGCCGTTTGATGAAGACGTGGATGGACATATCGATATTGATGACGGGCTGCCGATCGCCGAATATCTCCAAAATGACAGTAAGTTTTACGGTGCTGATGCATCGCTTGATGTTGATATCAATCAATATGTGGGCGTCTTTTTTGTCGGCGACATCGTAAAGGCAAAACTAAAAGATCTCGATGTTTCGCTTCCGCGCATTACGCCGGCACGTGCGCGTATTGGGCTCGATCTGCGGGTTAAGAGTCTGAATTTGCGCCCTGAGATCCTCCTCGTCGGAAAACGCGGGGAAGGCGATATTTTTACTATTGAAGCTCCTACGGCCGGTTACGGCGTTTTCAATATAAACGGTTCATATGCATTCACGGTGAAAAATGCCGCTCATATTTTTACGTTTGGCGGACAAAACTTGGGCAACAAACTCTACCGGAACCACGTAAATTTCTTAAAAGATATTGCGCCCGAACGCGGCCGCGGATTCAAGGTTTCTTATACTGTCAGATTTTTCTAGCGAAACCACAAACGCCGCAATTTTGATAGAACAGGCCTCGAAGCCTGTTTTATTTTGCCCGGCGATCCGATTCAGCGTGAAAAATAATCAATCATTTTTGGCAACATAATGGTTCTGCGGTTACCCGCTGAAAATGCCTTTCCAAATTCCTTAACTTTCTGTATCCTCAATTTCAATGAGTCCAATCGCCATAGTTTTGATACTACTTTTGCTCGCGCTGGTTTTGTTTGCAACGGAAAAGATCCCTGTCGATGTCGTAGGAATAATCCTCGTCATCGGGCTGGTTCTTACAGGCGTTTTGACCGCAAAAGAAGGTGTGTCTGGATTTGGGGATGACATAATCATCACGATCGCCGGACTTTTTGTGTTGACCGGCGGGCTCGTAAAAACCGGTTTGGTCGATCTGATCGGGCGAAGGCTATATAAAATTTCTGGAGACAGTGAGTTTTTTCTTACCGCTTTGATAATGATCGTCGCAGCGGTATCGGCGGCGGTTCTAAAAAACACTACGACAACAGCAATGTTCGTGCCGGTTGTAATGGGATTGGCAAACCGGGCACGGATCGCGCCTTCAAAATTGTTGATGCCGCTGGCTTTTGGAGCGATCCTCGGCGGGAGTTGTACTTTGATCGGTAC
>JBGTEI010000556.1:0-5712 GCA_041747875.1 Pyrinomonadaceae bacterium
ATGGCACATGGCATGTCAGTAGCATCGCGGTTAAGGGCGGTTAAACGATCATGATCTTAGGATTTTGTTTCTGCAGTTGCGTTAATCACGGAAGCCCTTCTTAACAGGCGGGCTACGGAAACCTTATACCGATTTATGAAAAAGACGCGTTTCGCATTACAAGATCAGTTCCGCGATCGGCAAAGGCGGGATGGGTGAGTTTCATGTTGCTGAGGGTGAATGTGTCCGTAGCCTGACTGTAAAGGAGGGCTTCCGTAGTGAGGATGGCACATGGCATGTCAGTAGCATCGCGGTTAAGGGCGGTTAAACGATCATGATCTTAGGATTTTGTTTCTGCAGTTGCGTTAATCACGGAAGCCCTTCTTAACAGGCGGGCTACGGACACCGGCTGATCAATTCTTTCGATCGATCGGATATATTTACCATTCGGGAAACTGGTAAGAGGAAGAGGCCAGATCATAAAAATGAAAATCTTTGCAGACAAAACACTTTCACAAAAAATTGAACGGGCAGAAGCCCGGTCAAACGCTGACTTTGTTGAATCGCGCGGAAAATTATTTCCTGAAAGCGGAGCCGGCTGGATCGAAGTTGCAGGCGTCTATGCAATGTTTGATGCGGTTGATTCTCCGACAACGCAGACGTTCGGACTCGGTTTATTCGACGAAATAACCGATGTTGAGATGGACAAAATTGAAGCGTTTTTTACTGAAAGAGATGCGACTGTGATTCATGAAGTAAGTCCTATGGCAGATCCGGCGATCTTGCCAATGTTAAATAAGCGGGGTTATCAGCCGATCGAATTTACAAGTGTTATGTATCAGGAAATTGATTCTGCAAATTCCACTGTTCCGCCGCAAAACTCTCAAATTAAAACTCGAATAATTGGTAAAAGTGAGGTCGATCTTTTTGCAGAAACCTCGACAAAAGGCTGGATTGACGAAATGCCCGAATATGCCGAACAAATGCTTGAGTTTAGCCGTATCGGCGCATCTGCCGCTGGAGCGATTCCATTTATTGCCGAAATCAATGCCGAACCGATCGCAACGGGAACACTCTATGTTTACAAAGATGTTGCAGCACTGGCAGGTGCCAGCACGATTCCCGCGCAAAGAAGAAAAGGGGCACAAACCGCATTACTTAAGGCACGTTTAAGGCATGCGTCTGAAAACGGCTGCAAAATCGCGACCATGGATGCGCTGCCGGGCAGTCAGTCGCAAAGAAACGCCGAGAAAAACGGGTTTCGTATTGCTTATACCCGAATCAAATGGCAGTTAAAAAGCCGATAATGTGACATTAGCGGGTTTTTTTTAGACAAAATTAAAATCGCCGGCATGTATTTCGTATTTTTCGTTGAATGATCTGATCAAAATTGCGGGTTTGAAACGAAAATTAAATGACAATATTTTCAGATAAAGCACTTTCGCAAAAGATCGAACGCGCCGAAGCGCTTTCAACTGCGGGTTTTGTCGAATCGCGTGCCGAGTTGTTTCCCGAACGCGGTGCGGAATGGATCGAGACGGCTGGCGTTTATGCATGTTTCGACGGTGCGGAGTCGCCTTGCACACAGACCTTTGGGCTGGGTTTGTTTGAAGAAATTAACGATGCCGTCCTGGACGAGATCGAAGAATTTTTTCGCAGTCACGATGCTCCGGTCTTTCATGAAGTTTCACCGTTTGCTGATTCGTCTGTTTTGGCGTTGCTTATCGAGCGTGGTTACCAGCCGATCGATCTCACGAGTGTAATGTATCGAATGCTAGGTGCGGATGATCCACTAGGTTTGCCTAAGAATCCAAACATCTCAACGCGGGTCGTCGTTGCGGATGAAATTGATATTTTCATAAATACTGCCGTCGCGGGTCGGACCGCGGAAACGCCCGAGCTTAGAAAAATTAGGACAGCACTTTGTCAGGTTGGTGCAAACAGTAAGGGCGCAAAATCGTTCCTGGCAGAATCGGGCGGCAACCCGATCGCGACCGGGACGCTTTATGTATACGGCGATATTGCAGAGCTTGGCGGCGCACGTACGATTCCCGAGTACCGAAATTACGGCGCGCATAATGCTCTTATTGAAGCACGATTGATCTTTGCTGTAGAACACGGCTGCAGTATCGCGATCATCGGCGCATCGCCCGGAAGTCAATCGCAAAGAAACGCCGAGAAAAACGGATTTCGTATTGCTTATACGCGAATCAGATGGCAATTGAGACCGAATCAATAAATTATTATCGCAACTAATATTTAGGTTAAATCAGGCGAAGTCGAGTAGACTAGCGAAAAGTATTGATACAATAAGTGTGTAAGCATTGGATTGTCGCGGTTTATCTTGCAAATCATCAGAGTCTGATCTGCGGAAGCACCACCAAGTTTTCATCCACACGATCTTGCCAAATAAGAAAAAAATGACCTTTTTTGAGCCGTTTCCTCGTTAAATTAATTAGAAAATGAATTTAAACAAAGACGCCACCATTTTGCAATACGAGATCCTGCCCAAGATCGGTAAGGGCGGGATGGGTGAGGTTGATCTCGCCGAGGATGCGATGGTTAATTGGTATATTTGAAAGCCCTCGTCCCATCGGGCCGAACGATATTAGCCCCGCGTTTTTAACGCGGGGTTCACGGAGAACTTAATCGGAGTCCCATCGGGACGGCTGACGTTTGGTTGGGATTTTCAGTCGTCCTTACCGGACTTAGAAAACGTACTCGAGACCGGCCCGCGATAAATCGCTGATGTTATGAAGTGGGTTCCATCGGGGGGTAAAGATGAAAAACGGTTTTTAGACCCGTTGGGACGGCTGATCGAAACGGAAAAATCTCAGCCGTCCTTACCCGACTTCGATCTCATTTCGATTTTCCCCGACGATCAATCGCCGGGCTGTTATCAAATGCTCCTATGGAGCAAAAATATGAAACTGGAAAAAGGCACGCTCGTTTCGCATTACAAGATCCTTTCCGAGATCGGAAAAGGCGGAATGGGTGAGGTTTACCTGGCAGAAGATACGAAACTTGATAGAAAAGTAGCACTCAAAATTTTGCCAAAAGAATTTGCCGAAGATGCTGAGAGAATGAGTCGTTTTGTCCGTGAAGCGAAATCTGCTTCTGCCTTAAACCATCCGAATATCATCACTATTCACGAGATCGGCGAAAGCGAAGGAACGAATTATATTGCGACCGAATTTATTGACGGCAAGACTTTGGGTGATCACGCGAAAGATAATTCTTTAAATTATAAATCAGCGTTGGATATTGCGATTCAGGTCGCATCTGCATTGGACGAAGCGCATCAAGCGGGAATTGTTCACCGAGATATTAAGCCTGACAATGTGATGATTCGGGAAAACGGCTTAGTTAAGATTCTCGACTTCGGGATCGCAAAACTGTCAGAACCTCCTGCGTTAGCGGGCGGGTTAAACTCAAAAAGCTCAGATGATAACGGTGACCCATCCGCTCACGCAGACGGTTCTGACCTGGAAGCAAAGACCGCTATTCAAAGCATGACTACGCCCGGAATGATAATCGGGACGGCTAATTATATGTCCCCCGAACAAGCGAAAGGTAAAGTGGTTGACGCCCGGAGCGATATTTTCAGTTTCGGCGTTGTGCTTTATGAAATGCTTGAGGGAAAACTTCCATTTGAAGGCGAATCGGCAATGGAGATGATCGGAGCGATTCTCAAGGATGAGCCGAAACCCCTTGATGATAACGTTCCAAATGAGATCACATCGATCATCAACAAATGCTTACAAAAAGACAGAAACGAGCGTTATCAAACGATCAAAAATGTGCTGAAAGATTTGCGGGACACTAAGCAGAATTTGGAACTTCAAAATCTGATGAAACGGACGATCTCACCCGAAAAAGAAGAACCCGAAACCCAAATTCTCCAAGCGACAACGGTTGATAATGCAAATCAAACGACGACAAGCCAAACCGCCATCGCCAAGCCAACGAAAAAATATGTGGCGGTTGTTGTAGCAGTTTTACTAATTTCAGCAATTGGCTATTTTGGCTATAATTATTACCAATCTACGCAGCCAATCAATTCGATCGCAGTTCTTCCGTTTGAAAACAGCGGTTCAGATGCTGATACCGAATATCTTTCTGATGGTTTGGGAGAGTCATTGATCTATCGTCTGTCGCAGTTGCCAAATTTGAAGGTCAGCCCGACGAGTTCGGTTTTCCGTTATAAAGGCAAACAAACAGATGCCGTCACGGTCGGCAATGAACTCGGCGTAAATGCAGTTTTGACAGGTCGCATTGTGCAACGCGGCAAAGGTCTGACGATCAGTGTCGAACTCGTCGATGTACGAAAAAACAAACTGATCTGGGGCGAAAAGTATGAGCGAAAACTGTCGGAACTTCTGGCGACGCAAAGACAGATCGCTACCGAAATTTCGCAGAATTTGCGGCTAAAACTATCAGGCAATGAACAGGGATTAACAAAACCTTATACCAACAATAACGAGGCATATCAGCTTTATTTGAAAGGTCGTTATCATTTTGCCAAGCGAACCAAAGATGACATGTTGAAAAGCATCGAATATCTTCAGCAAGCGATACAACTTGATCCGAACTTTGCACTGGCGTATGCCCGAATTGCCGATGTTTATAATCAAATGCCTGCTTATCCGTTTCTTTCATCGCATGAGGCATTTCCCAAAGCAAAAGCGGCGGCAGAAAAAGCTTTGGAAATTGATCCGTCGCTGTCGGAAGCACATACTGCAATGGCTAATGTTTTGGCGGTTTATGATTGGAACTGGGCGGGAGCCGAACGCGAATTCAAGCGGGCCATCGAACTTAATCCGAATAGTGCCGATGCACATTTCCGATACGCACAGGTTTTTCTGAGTCCGACCGGTCGGCACGATGAAGCAATCCGTGAAATGAATCGGGCAGTGGAATTAGAACCGCTCGACCTTGCGATGTCGGCATTGTTTTCGCAAATGCTTCGTTTTAGCAGACAGAACGACAGAGCCATCGAACAAGCCAAAAAAACTCTCGACCTCGAACCCGAATTTTTTTTAGGTATATATGTTCTCGGTCAAGCTTTGATCATTGAGGGGAAATACCAGGAGGCGATTGATATTAGCGAGAAAGTTTTGTCAAAAAATCCGAACAGGCAGTTCATTCTTGAAAATGCTGCGTACGCATACGCCAAATCCGGTCGGCGAAAAGAGGCCGAAGAAATCATCGCAAAGTTTCGGGAAATAGCCAAAACGAATTTCATTTCAACATATTACACGGCAATAATTTACTCTGCTTTGGGAGATAAAGAGAAAGCGTTTGCCGAACTTCAAACAGCCGCTGAAAACAAGGATTGGAGTATGCAGCAAATGAAAGTTGATCCGCTTATGGATCCATTACGGGACGACCCGCGATTTAAAGATTTGTTGAAAAGAATGAATCTGCCCGAATAAATTTGAAAATGAACAAAGAACCCCAGAACAACTCCATGATCTCGCATTACCGGATCGTCTCGAAAATCGGCAAAGGCGGAATGGGTGAGGTTTACTTGGCGGAAGACACGAAACTCGATAGAAAAATAGCACTCAAAATTTTGCCCGCCGAGTTTGCCGAAGATAAAGATCGAATGAGCCGTTTTGTCCGTGAAGCGAAATCTGCATCGGCACTAAATCATCCGAATATCATTACTATTCACGAGATCGGGGAGAGCGAAGAAACACATTATATTGCGACCGAATTTATTGACGGGAA
>JBGTEI010000557.1:0-3846 GCA_041747875.1 Pyrinomonadaceae bacterium
CCGCCTAAAGGCGGGACTCAGAACAGGTATGGAAACACAAACAATTATCGTAGCGATTATCATTTTGTCGGCATTGGTTTATGTCGGATCGATTTTGCGCAGAAAGGTGAAAGCGTTTTCGCCCAAAAGTTCCGGATGCGCATCGGATTGCGGATGCGACGCGAAATCTAATGTCAAATAAAACATCTCCACTCATCAAAAATCCTTTCATTCTTGACGCAACGCTCTGTTTTGAAATACCTTAAACCAATCAATCTTTTTCTATTTCAGCAATTATATTAAATGACAGAACGAATACACCGCGAGGTTGTCGGCGGACATCTGCTTGTAATCGGCGGCGCGGAAGATAAATACAACGAACGACGCATCTTAAAGAAATTCTTGTCGCTCGCGGGCGGCGAAGAAGCGCAGGTCTTGATCGTTCCGGTCGCTTCAGATTATCCGGAATTTGCGGCGGATGTTTACACTCAAGCTTTTCGTAAACTTGGCGTTTTGAACCCGAGAGTATTGCGCGCGACGTCTCGCCAAGATGTGTTTGATGCGGATGCAGATGAATTGTTGGACGGAATTACCGGTATATTTATGACCGGAGGCGATCAGATGCGTTTGACGTCGATTCTGGGCGGAACTAATTTCTCGCAGAAAATGCGTGAATTGGCGACGCAAACCGAAATCGTGATTGCCGGAACAAGCGCCGGCGCAGCGGGAATGTCATCTTCGATGATCGTCCGCGGAGAATCTTCGGCATTTCCCAGAAAAAGCTCGGTCAGGCTTTCGCCCGGGCTTGGGTTTTTGAAAAACATAATCATTGACCAGCATTTTACCGAACGCGGGAGATTGAGCCGTTTAATTACAGCGGTTGCTTACAACCCATACAATCTTGGCATCGGAATTGACGAAAACACCGCTATGATCTTGAATAACGAGGGACTATTGGAAGTTTTGGGTGAAGGCACAGCGACAATCATCGACGGGTCTGAAATTTCTTTCAATGAAATCGCCGAAGTCGAAGATTCTAAACCGTTCAGCGTCTGCGGCGCGAAAATTCATATTCTGCGCGATGGTTTGGTTTACGATTATTTCGGTAGAAAACCGATTCATCCGCCGAGCGATTTTTTATTGCCAGATATCGAGTAACTAACACATATGCAAATTGACGAAATCAGAACATTGCGCGGTCCAAATTATTGGAGCGGTTACTGGAAAAAACTGATCATAATGCGCCTCGATATTGGCGATTATGAGAAGAAACCGACCAATAAATTAAAAGGTTTTTATGGTCGGATGAAACGCGTTTTGCCTAGTTTGCAGACGCACGGTTGCAGTTATGGCGAAGAGGGTGGATTTCTGAAACGTGTCAAAGAAGGCACATGGGCGGGGCATGTTATCGAACATTTTGCGCTGGAACTGCAAACGCTTGCCGGAATGGATGTCGGTTACGGAAGGACACGAGAAACCGACGATGCCGGCGTTTACAACGTCGTTTTCGCCTACATGGAAGAAGAGGTTGGACGATTCGCTGCGCGGGCTTCCGTCAGACATTTTCTTGATCTAGCAACCGGCAAAGACATCGAAAAAATCAAAAAGAATCTCGCGAAAGACATCCAGGAAATGCGTGAGACTCGCGAAGTAGTTAGATTTGGACCTTCCACCGGGTCGATCGTCGAAGAAGCCCAATCGCGTAACATTCCATTCATTCGCTTGAACGACCAATCGCTTGTTCAGCTCGGATTTGGCGTTCATCAAAAACGAATTCAGGCGACGACGACCTCGCAGACAAATATGATCTCGGTCGATATCGCCGGCGACAAAGCTGCGACAAAGAATCTTCTTGGCGATATGGGCATTCCGGTACCGAAAGGCTACGAGATTCGAGAAATTGATGATCTTCAGCGGACGATCGAACGGATCGGTTATCCCTTTGTTATCAAACCGCTTGATGGAAATCATGGAAAAGGCGCGACCATTGGAATTGAATCTTTAGAAGACGCTAAGATCGCGTTTGAAAAAGCGAAAGAATATTCGCGTTGGATAATCATTGAAAAACAATTGATCGGCTCAGATTTTCGAGCGCTTGTGGTTAATAATCAGCTGATCGCAGTTGCCGAACGGCTTCCGGCGCATGTAATCGGTGACGGAAAATCCACCATAGAGGAATTGATCGACCAAACAAACGCGGATCCACGCCGCGGTTATGGGCATGAAAATGTATTGACGCAGATTTCTATTGATCAGCAAACAGAGCGTCTGATCAAAGCGGCGCATTATACTCTGAAAACCAAACTAAAAAATGGCGAGATCTTAAATCTTAAAACTACCGCAAACATCTCAACCGGGGGAACTGCGATCGATCGAACGGACGAAATTCATCCCGAGAACAAATTTCTGTTCGAGCGCATCGCCAGAATTATCGGGTTGGATGTGGCTGGAATTGATATTGTCGCGGCGAATCTCGGCGAACCCTTATCTGATTCGGGCGGGGGAATTATTGAAGTAAACGCGGCTCCGGGATTTAGAATGCATCTCGCGCCGAGCGAGGGAATCGGGCGAAATGTCGCCGAATATGTCGTTGATATGCTTTTCCCGCAAGGCACGCCGACGCGCGTTCCGATCTTTGCGATCACGGGCACAAACGGTAAGACCACGACGACGCGCCTTATCGCGCATATCTTAAAAAACAGCGGAAAAACAGTCGGATTTACGACCACTGACGGAACATATATAGGCAACAATCAGATCGCTACTGGCGACAATACCGGACCGGTTTCGGCCCAGATGGTCTTGCGCGACCCGACTGTCGAGGTTGCCGTTCTTGAAACCGCGCGCGGCGGCATAATCCGCGCCGGCCTGGGGTTCGATCATTGCGATATCGCCGTTGTTACAAACATCACAGCCGATCATCTTGGCGTAAAAGATATCAATACGCTTGAAGATCTCGCTCGCGTAAAATCTGTGGTTCCGCGTTCGGTTTCAAATGATGGCTACGCGGTTTTGAATGCCGAAGACGAGAATGTTTTCGCCATGAAAGAGCTCGTCGACGGGCATCTGGTTTATTTTTCGATGAACGAAAATCATCCGAATATCCGACGCCAGGCAAAACGCGGGCGTGTTTCATGTGTTTTTGAAAACGGTTTTATCACGATTCTCAAAGGCGAATGGAAGGTGCGCGTTGAAAAAGTCATCAATGTTCCGCTGACGTTTGGCGGAAAGGCAGAATTTATGATCCAAAACGTTTTGGCGGCGACTCTTGCCGCGTTTGTCCACGGCGTTTCGCTCGAAGACATCCGCGTCGGGCTGACGACATTTACGCCTTCGACCGCGCAAACTCCGGGTAGATTAAACATCGTAGAGATCAAAGATTTCAACGTTTTAATGGATTTCGCGCATAATCCGGCAGGATTTATCGGGCTTCGCGATTTCATCAGAAACTTAAATTACACAACAGTGACCGGACTTCTCAGCGGCGTCGGCGACCGGCGCGACGAAGATCTCCGCGAAATGGGCAAACTTGCCGGCGAAACCTTTGATAAACTCATTCTCCGCAAAGGTGATTACCTTCGCGGACGCACGCAGGAATCAGTTTTCAAGCTTATGAAACAAGGAATAAAAGAAAGTGGCAGGCTAATCGATGTTGAGTACATAGAAGAGTCAAAAGATGCGATCTTTACCACTTTGGACAAAGCCGTAACCGGTGAACTGGTTGTAATTCTGGCTGATACGGTGAGCAAGGATATCGAATTCGTCGATCAATACCGAGACGAAAAGTTCTGATCCAAGTTCTGAATCCCGGTTCTGAGTCCCGCGTTTACGCGGTTTTCGGTTCTGAGTCCCGCGTTTACGCGGCTC
>JBGTEI010000558.1:0-2495 GCA_041747875.1 Pyrinomonadaceae bacterium
CTTGTGCGTATCGTTGAGAAACACGTCCCGCTTAAGAAAAAAGGCGCAAACTGGATGGCGTGTTGTCCGTTTCACGAGGAAAAAACACCGTCGTTTTCGGTCAATCCGGCAAAGGGATTTTATAAGTGTTTTGGCTGTGAAAAAGGCGGGAATGTCTATACGTTCTTGATGGAGATCGAAGGACTTTCGTTTCCGGAAGCGGTCAAAGAAGTTGCAGAACAGGTCGGAGTTCCATTGCCCGAGCCGATCGACGACGAAGATTTTCAGCGATCAAAGGTACGACGCGCAAAGCAAAAAGAACTCGCCGAACAAGTGATCGAATTAAACGACCACGCACTTAATTTTTGGGAAGATCACTTAAATGACAACAATCCGCAGTCGAAAGCGGCGCGCGATTATTTGGCGGCGCGCGAATTAGACGCGGAAACTATTGAGACTTTTAGGATCGGATACGCACCCGACACTTGGGACACGATCATGAATTTGCTTAAAGCAAAGGGCGCAAGCGACGATCTGATCAAACAGAGTGGTTTGGTTTCCGTTAATGAAGAAAAAGACCGCGTATACGATCGTTTTCGCGGAAGAATAATCTTCCCCGTTTTAGACCTAAATTCAAAACCTGTTGCTTTTGGTGCCCGCACGCTCGGTCCGGGCGAACCAAAGTATCTAAATTCACCCGAAACGCCTGCTTATGTAAAGGGACAGCATCTTTACGGTTTGTTTCAAAGTAAGGAAGAGATCCGAAAGAAAAAGTTTGCAATTCTAGTAGAAGGATACATGGATCTGCTCGCGCTATATCAATTTGGGATACGCAATGTCGCTGCCAGTTTGGGAACGGCTTTTACGCCTGAACAGGCAAAGTTGATGGGAAGGTTTGCACGTAAGGTGGTTGTTAATTATGATGGTGATAGTGCAGGTGTAAAGGCGGCGCAAAGAGCGATAGATACGCTGTTGAGACAGGATTTCGACATAAAAGTTTTAGTACTTCCGGACGGAGCGGATCCGGATGATTTTATAAGATCCAACGGTGCTGATCGCTATAACCTCCAACGAGGAAATGCCTACCCTTATCTCCAATTCGTTTTAGAGCAGACTGTAAAAGAGCGCAATCTTTCTTTGCCGAAGCAAAAAGCCGAGGCAATTGAGGAAGTATTGCCTATTCTTGCGTCTGTCCAAAACCCTATTCAGAAACGTGAATCGTTTGATCAGGCAATGACTTTTTTGCGGCTCGATGATTCGGCGTTAAAACGCGATCTTTGGAAAACTATAAAACTCGGTGCAACTTTTGAACCGGAAGCGATCAAAAAGCACGTGGCGCGTGCGACACAAGCAAAAATGACGATCGCTGAGCATCAGCTTTTGGACCTTTTGATCCACGATGAAGAACTTAGAAAGACCATTCTTCCTCAGATCGAGGTTACAGATTATGAAATGCTGGCGACTGCCGCGATATTTGAGGCGCTGTTAGAACTACATAAAACCGATACGGAAGTAAGCAGGAAAGCCTTGCTTGAGCTAACGGGCGAAGATGTGATCGCACATGACCTTGTTCCAATAATTTTGCTCGGCGAACCTGCACGTGAAGCGGATGAAGCCCTCGATGAAGTTTTGATCGATGCGGAAAATTGTCTGGCATCGCTTCGTTCGATGGCGATTTCAAGACGTATTCTCGAAATTAGTCAGGAACTTGCGGTCGCTGAGCAAAACAGCGATTCCGAATCACTTGCAAGGCTCGTCAATGAACAGATCGAACTCGCAAAAATGAAACGTGAATTGCAGCACAACCTATCGGAAGGGCACGCATGAAACCTTTTCCCTTTGCACCGCGTTTAGAAAGTTTTACAAACAACGCATATTGTAATTATTTAATCAGACCTACTTGTTAAAAATATGGCAGAAGAACTAAATGAAAAAGAGAAACTGATAAAACGGCTTCTCAGACTCGGAAAGAAGAAAGAGTTTTTAAGTTTCGACGAATTAAACAGAGAGATCCCGGACGATATGATGTCGCCCGATGACATCGAAGAGGTTTTGGGTCGGCTTGAAGCTTCAGGTATTTCGGTTGCAGATGCGGATGCGCATCTTCTATCTCAGGCTGCGCATGTTGCAATGGACAGCAAAGATGATGACGATGAAGACGATCTCGATCTTTCTGCAGGAAAACTCGATAAGACAAATGATCCGGTTCGACTTTATCTCCGCGAAATGGGAATTGTTCCTCTTCTTACCCGCCAGGGTGAAGTAACGATCGCGCAAAGGATCGAGCGCGGTCAGATGAAAGCGCATAAGACGATCTCTCGATCGCCGATCGCAGTTGAAGAACTTCTCCGAATCGGAAAGGAATTGGGCGAAGGAAATGCGAGTATTCGTGAAATGGTTATTTTTTCGGAGCATCGCGGAATCGACGAAACCGAAGATAAAGCTGAAGAATATCTGCGCTGGACACTTGAAGGCATCGAAAACATAGGACTTATCTACGAAAAAACCCTAAAAGC
>JBGTEI010000559.1:0-9656 GCA_041747875.1 Pyrinomonadaceae bacterium
GTAGTTGCCGGAGCCGGATCTGTGTAGTCATCCGCCGGAACGTAAACCGCCTGAATCGATGTGATAGCACCAGTTTTTGTCGATGTAATACGTTCCTGCATTTCGCCCATTTCAGAAGCAAGCGTCGGCTGATATCCCACCGCCGATGGCATACGTCCAAGAAGTGCCGACACTTCCGAACCTGCTTGTGTAAACCGGAAAATATTATCTACAAAAAACAATACGTCATTACCCTGGTCACGGAAGTATTCGGCAACCGTCAAACCGGAAAGCGCGACACGAAGTCTTGCTCCGGGAGGTTCGGTCATTTGTCCGTAGATCAGCGCAACTTTGGAATCTTTAAGTGAGGCCTTATCGACCTTCGTCATGTCAAACTCACCCGTTTCCTCAAAATTAGTCAGGAAATCTTCGCCGTAGGAAATAACTTTTGACTCTACAAATTCACGAAGCAGATCGTTGCCTTCACGTGTTCGTTCACCAACACCGGCGAAAACAGAGTATCCACTGTGTTCGGTAGCGATATTTGTGATCAGCTCCTGGATCAAAACCGTTTTACCAACGCCGGCACCACCAAACAATCCGATCTTTCCGCCGCGCTTAAATGGTTGGATAAGATCGATAACCTTAATTCCGGTTTCGAACATCTCAAGTTCTGTAGCCTGATCTTCAAATGCAGGGGCATGCCGATGGATCGAATCGCGCTGGTCGGAATTTACGGGACCAAGTTCGTCAACCGGATCGCCGATAACATTCATAACGCGACCAAGAGTTGCTTCACCGACCGGAACCGATATAGGACCACCCATATCAACAACGCTCATTCCGCGAACCATCCCGTCAGTCGGCAACATAGAAACCGCACGCACACGTCCTTCACCCAAGTGCTGCTGAACTTCTGCAACAACATCGATAGTTTTGGGGACGTCAAAACCTTCTGACGTTACACGTAAAGCCTGGTGAATAGGTGGTAAATAGTTATCCGAAAATTCTACGTCAATTACCGGACCGATAATTTGGACAACTTTTCCGATATGCTGAGTTTCTTCATTAGCCATGTTTTAATCTCTGCTCCTTCTGTAATAAGACCCAATAAACGGTGTATTTATAAAGGAGAAAGAATAACATAAACGACCTTGTCGGCAAAGTCGGGATTTGGAGAATAGGTTTAGGGGTTTAACGGGACGATTTTCGAATCAAAACCGCGCATAACCGACTGTTGGCGACAAAAATTAGACCGACGAACATCTTCCGAAACAATCTATTTTTGACGGACAAGTCTGTCATATTTCGCCATATTTATCGACGAAAGCACCTCTTCATCGGTTGGACGAAGAGCGCGAACGATGACAGATTTATAGCGAACGATTCCTTTTGCATCGATTATTACAACACCTCGCGTAGACCAGATCGGCAGCAGCCAATGTGATGCATATATGGTCGTAATTTCGCGGTTCGGATCTGCCAGGAGTGGCAATGGCAATTTATGGTGATCCGCAAATTGTAAATGCTGTTCTGCGGTTCCGGGCGAGATCCCGATCACATCTGCGCCCGTATCCATATATTTCCCCCAGTTGTCTCGAACGTCGCAGAGTTGTTTTGTACAAACCAAAGTTTCATCGCCCGGATAAAAAAGCAGAGCGACAACTTTACCAATGTGCTCGCTCAGCCGCCATTTCACATTTCTGCTATCAAGCAGACTGAAATCGGGACCCGGTGAACCGATCTGAATTCTATTTTTGTGACTCATTTCGTATCAAATGTTTTTGGGGGTAAAAACAGCGGGGTAATGATAATAAGCGAAGCTTAACTGTTCTACAAATCATAACATAAATATATAAAGTTAAACGCCATAAATGTTATACTCTGTTTAACATGGCTCGATTGTGAACTCTGATAGAGATGCAACCGGGTCAATTTTATTTTGATCAAGATACAAAAATGTTTACTAAAGAACAAATATGGCAAGGGCTGATCTATATTTCGGGAACTATAATATTCTCTTTGACCCTTGCGTTTTCCTACACCTACAGCAGTTCTATTCTCCTGATCTGTATTCCTTTATTCGTTTTTGGATTTCTGGTTCACAAACTCCTAAAGAGAACGGCAGCCATTTCCAGGGACCGACTCGACCAGACAAACCGTCACGTTGAAGAATTGACCCACTATATCGATGAACAGAAAAGAGTGGGCAAGATCCTCGAAAAAAGTGAAGAGCAATTCCGGAATGCCTTCGACTACGCTGCGGTAGGAATGGCACTTGTCTGCACCTCCGGAGAGGTACTGAAGATCAATCGTGCATTATCAAAGCTTTTGGGATCGATCGAGTCGGAGATCATAACAAATAACTTTTCCGATTACATCTTAAACGGCGATATAAATCTTTTTAATCAGAATTTGGCTATCGTATTGTCAGGCGAAGCAAAATATAGACAGACTGAAATCACGATCGTAAATAGGGATCAGAGGCAGCTCTGTATGATCTGGAATGTTTCACTGGTAAATGACGAACTCAACAATTCCTCTCACTTTATTTTTCAGCTGCAGGACATTACCGACCGAAAGGAAGCAGAAGAACAACTCTCGCATGGTGCACTCCACGATTCACTTACAAATTTGCCAAACCGCGCACTTTTCCTTGACCGTCTGGAATTAGCGTTTAAACGCGCAAAGCGTCATTTTAAAGACAACTTCGCAGTGCTGTATCTGGACTTTGATCGATTCAAGCTAGTCAATGACAGTTATGGGCATCTTGTTGGCGATAAATTGCTGGTTGAGATCGGAACCCGATTAAATTCGTGTCTCAGGTCTTGTGATACCGTCGCAAGATTGGGAGGAGATGAGTTTTCGATGCTGGTCGAAGATATTTCGAATTTCGATCAGGTTATTAAGATCGTCACCAGAATTCAGGAAGAAATGTCGACTCCGTTTATCGTTGAGGGAAAAGAATTGACCTTGACGCTGAGTATCGGAATTGCGGAATGGTCAAAAGAATATACCCAACCCGAATTTTTACTTCGAGATGCCGATACCGCGCTTTACCAGGCAAAACGACTTGGGAGAAACAGATACGAGATATTTGATGTAAAAATGCACGAACAGGCGCAGTCTCTCCTTCAAATAGAAACTGATCTGAGATCTGCAGTTAAAAATAACGAGTTCTTATTAAACTATCAGCCAATTCTTGATCTGAGCGACAAGTCACTCTCGGGATTTGAAGCGCTTGTCAGATGGCAGCATCCTGAAAAAGGATTAGTATCTCCGATGGATTTTATTCCGGTCGCTGAAGAAACCGGTTTGATCTTAGAAATAGGCGAATGGGTTTTGCGCGAGGCATGCGGTCAATTAACAAGTTGGCGGAACGAAAACAAATTTGGTGAAGATATTTGGATGAGCGTCAACGTCTCGCCAAAGCAGTTTTCACAAAGCAACTTTATCGAAATGGTAGACGATATAGTCATCCAGACCGGCATATCACCCGAGTGTCTAAAACTTGAACTTACCGAGACAGCAATGATTGAGAATATTGATTACGCTCAGGGGGTAATGAACCAACTCTTTGAGCGCGGAATAATGCTCAGCATCGACGACTTTGGGACCGGATACAGCTCGCTGAGCTATATCCACAAACTTCCTTTGAGCTCCCTTAAGATCGACCGTTCATTTGTAAATCAAATGGGTGCCGGAAAAGAGAATCTCGAAATAATCAAAACGATCGTCGCCTTGGCGAAGTCATTGAACTTAAAGATCATCGCTGAAGGAATTGAGACGAAAGGACAGATCGACGAACTTCTTAAGTTGGCTTGCGAATTCGGTCAGGGTTATTATTTTGCAAAACCGTTATCGAAGGAAGATGTTGTCAAACAGTTTTCCGATAGTACTTGTGAGTTCCCAACAGAAACCAGCGAATTAAAAACTATCGCAGCTTAATTGTTGTCCCGATCCAAATAACTGTTGACAGTTTACAAGTCCTTCTAGTAGCCTCGATCTATCATTAAATTTGTAAGGACTAATTTTAGATTTTGAGCGATATTAATAGAATCGAACTACCACCTCGTGCATTAGAAACTTTATTTGGCGTCCATGACGCGAACATAAAATACCTTGAATCAATTCTAGCTGTCCGTGTAAATACAAGAGGTCAGGATCTGACGATCGATGGTGACCCTGACGACGTCCGAACGGTCAAGCAAATACTTGTCGATTTCGGAGAGCTTTTCGAAGAAGGAAGTAGTTTTACCGATAAGGAACTCCGAAACGCATTTCAGCAGATCGCTGAGGATCGCGCGTATTCATTGAAAGACTATTTCAAAAAAGCCCGGTTTAACCCTTCAGGTAAAAAACAGGTTGCTCCAAAATCTGCAAACCAGCGAAAATACATTGAAGCAATTCAAGACCATGATCTGGTCTTTGGGATCGGCCCCGCAGGTACGGGAAAAAGCTTTTTGGCCGTGGCGCTTGCCGTTCATTCACTTTTTCAAAAGGAAGTTTCGCGGATCATTTTGACGCGTCCCGCCGTTGAGGCAGGGGAGCGGCTCGGATTTCTACCGGGAGACCTCCAGGATAAAGTTGATCCTTATTTGCGACCGCTTTATGACGCATTGTTTGATCTGGTAGATTCCGAACGTGTTACAAAAATGCTCGAAAAACGCATAATCGAGATCGCGCCCTTAGCGTTTATGCGCGGACGTACGCTAAGTGATGCGTTTATCATCCTTGACGAAGCGCAAAACACGACGAGCGAACAAATGAAAATGTTTTTGACACGGATCGGTTTTGGTTCAAAAGCCGTTGTAACGGGCGATCAAACTCAGATCGATCTGCCGCGAGGTCAAACAAGCGGTATCATTCAGGCCCAAACGGTATTAAAAGATATAGAAGGAATAGAATTCTGTTATTTCGACGACAAAGATGTGGTTCGGCACAAACTCGTTCAAATGATAGTACGGGCATACGAAGCACATTCCGGGCAGGACGACCGACCGCGAAACAATCATTAATAATGTCCGAGATCGTGATTAATCAGACGAAGATCAGTATTCCTGATCGTGAACTCGAATCGTTTCTTCATCAGGCGATAAAGTACCTCCCCGAAAAGGATAGAACCTCCGTTTCCATACTAGTAACTCTGGACGAACAGATCGCGGTGCTAAACAAGAAATTCCGCGGTGTCGATTCAGCCACTGACGTACTCTCGTTCCGGGCTGAAGCAGAGGATTTCGAAAACATTTCGCATTTAGGCGACATTGTTATATCGGTTGAACGAGCCGCAATCCAGGCAGCCGAAAACGAACTGTCGCTCGATACTGAATTGAAGCAGCTTATTCTGCACGGATTGCTTCATCTTTGCGGTTTCGATCACGAAACCGACAATGGTGAAATGAATAGTTTCGAGCTCGATCTTCGTGATAAACTCCATATCAATCGATAAGTTATGACAGACAAGAAACAAAGGAAAGCGGATCCTTGTGTAATGGTGATTTTTGGCGCAACGGGCGATTTGACAAAACGAAAGCTCTTTCCGGCACTGTATCATCTTGCAAACGATGGTTTTCTTTCCGAAAATTTCGCTGTCATCGGCGTTGGGCGGCAGGAGTTGTCGACGGATGAATTTCGAACGCAAATTATTTCTGATCTGAAACAATTTGTCGGAAAGGATGTCGATAACGATCTTATAAGTTGGTTTGAGGAACGAACCTTTTATACGGGCGGCGACTTTGACGATGATAAGGCGCTTTTTTCGGATATTAAGAACTTGATCGGTGAGGTTACAAAGAACCACAATATTCCGGAGAATTACTTTTACTATTTGGCAATTCCACCATCCCTCTTTGCAGATTTAGCACAAAAGATCTGCAAAAATGGCTTGGGAAAACAAGGCGACGGGAACTGGCGCAGATTTATTTTTGAAAAGCCGTTCGGACGCGATCTGGATTCTGCAAAAACGTTAAACTCAAATCTTCTGGATATTCTGGATGAAGAACAGATCTACCGTATCGATCATTACCTCGGAAAGGAAACTGTACAAAACATCCTTGTATTTCGTTTTGGCAACAGTATTTTTGAACCGATCTGGAATCGGAATTTTATCGATCACGTCCAGATAACCGTTGCGGAAGAATTAGGTGTTGAGCAGCGCGGCGGGTATTACGACCGGGCGGGCGCTCTTCGGGACATGATCCCGAATCATATTTTTCAACTGATAACGCTAACCTCGATGGAGCCTCCTGTATCATTCGAAGCGGATGCTGTCCGGGATGAGCAGGCAAAGATACTTCAGGCAATCCCACCATATTCGCCTGAAGATGTGCTTAAAGAGACCGTTCGGGGACAATACGGTAAGGGAGAGATCAAAAGTGAGAACGTTCCGGCATATCGAGCGGAAGACAGCGTGGCGCCGGATTCAAATACTGAAACGTACGCGGCACTAAAGCTTTCGATCGATAATTGGCGTTGGGCAGGAGTTCCTTTTTATGTGAGAACGGGAAAACGAATGCCGAGAAAACATACGACGATCGTGATTCAATTCAAGAAGGCGCCTTTCGTTCTATTTCGGGATACGCCGATCGAAAAACTTACTACAAATCGAATTGTTCTCCACATCCAGCCGGATGAAGGGATCACTTTACATTTTGGTGCAAAAATTCCCGGACCACTTGTTAAAATGGGTTCAGTGGATATGGATTTCGATTATGCGGAACATTTCGACGAAACGGTGTCGACCGGATACGAGCGTTTGCTCTATGATTGTATGATCGGAGATGCGACACTCTTTCAGCGTGCGGACATGGTCGAGGCAAGTTGGAGGATCGTTTCTCCTATTTTAGATGTTTGGGATGCAATTCCCGCGCGTAACTTCCCCAACTACTCTTCAGGTTCATGGGGACCCGAAGAAGCCGATGAACTTTTACAAAACGATAGTAAGGCATGGAAGAACGATATTGACTAGATGAAAAACATACATATTTTTAAAGACATTTCTGAAGTAAGCCAATTTGCGGCTGATAAATTTATAAAAATTGGCAATGCTGCGATAAAAAAAACAGGACAATTTACCGTGGCACTCGCCGGCGGATCGACGCCAAAGATACTTTATCAACTTCTAACGACGGATGAATTCAAAGATCAGATCGATTGGCACAAGGTATTTTTCTTTTTTGGAGATGAACGCGATGTGTCTCCGATGTCCGACCGCAGCAATTTTCGGATGGCAAATGAAAATATGCTAAAGAGTCTGAAGATACCTAAAACGAATATTCTGAGGTGGCAGACTGAAATCATTGATGCCGATGGAGTTGCAATTGCGTATGAAAAAACGCTTATGCGGTTTTTTGAACTGAGTCTTGGCAAGCTACCAGTTTTTGATCTGGTTTTGCTTGGAATGGGTGAAGACGGACATACGGCCTCGCTATTTCCGCAAACTACCGCACTCAAGGAAACTACGCGGCTTGCCGTTTCTACATTTGTAGAAAAACTGGATGCGAACAGATTGACGATGACCTTTCCAGTTATCAATAACGCTACCAACATCTTATTTCTGATATGCGGAGCAAATAAGGCCGAATCACTTAAAGAAGTTTTGGAAGGTGAAGAGAATCCTGACAAATTTCCCGCGCAAATAATTGCACCGGTGAGCGGAAAGCTGCTTTGGGTCATAGACGAAGGCGCCGCGGAACTTTTGGACAAGAAGTAAACAGGATTCCTATCTAAATGCAGGACTCTTCCGGGTCAAACAGAACGTGCCGAATAATATGTATAGAGAATTTTCGCATGCCGTCAAAGGATCAGTTACTGCAATCTGTTCTCATTAATTTATGGAAATTGAGATCGCCATTGCAGTAATTCTTCTATTCGTGCTAACTATTCTGGCGTCGGTAGATATGGCGTTTTCACAGCTGAGCGACGTTAGTCTGCGAAAGCTTTTCGGCGATACAGAAGAGGAAAATAAGAAACCTAACTCGATAGAATTTCTCCGTGAGGTTACCGAAAATCGTCCGCGGTTCAGATTTGCATTGTCTTCAGCGATCCAAATTCTCCTGATCGTCTTTTCCGTCATCGTTGTCCTTATCGTTTACCAATTCACCCAAAATTCAAGTGAAATGCTTATTTATTCTCTTGCAATAGGGTTAGGGTTATCGGTCCTTTTTCGGCAATTGTTCCCGCGTTTTATAACCTGGAATAATCCGGAAGGAAAGCTATTATTCCTGCTTCCCTTTATCCGCCCTATCTACAATGTATTGCCCTTTATCGCCGACCCATTTGAACCGTCTTTCCGCGGAAGACTAAAATCCAGAGATGAAATGACGATCTCGCTCGAGACCTTCGATGAGAAGGATTTGGATGATGCAGACGATATACAGGCGCTGATCGAAGTAGGTGAAGCGGAAGGGATTATCGAGGTTGAAGAACGTGAATTAATTGAGAAAATGGTCGGGTTTAGCGATACCGAAGTTGACGAGATTATGACGCCCAGAACTGAGATCGTTGCACTCCCGTTAGACTCAACTATTAAAGAAGCGCGCGATCTGATGATAGAGCAAAAATTTTCGCGTCTTCCCGTATATAGCGACAATATGGATAACATTGAAGGTGTTATTTATGTCCGCGACATTTTGAACGCATGGGCCGAGAATCGTGAAAAACAAAAAATACAAAATATTATCCGACCGACATATTTTGTTCCTGAAACGAAGTCTGTCAGCGAACTGCTTAAGAATATGCAGTTAAATCATGTTCAGATCGCGATGGTTGTAGATGAATACGGCGGTGTCGCGGGTCTTGTCACGGTTGAAGATATTTTGGAAGAGATCGTTGGCGAGATCGAAGACGAGGATATCGATTTGGATATAGTCGAGATCATCGAAGGCGGCGACGGATCGTATGACGTTCTTGCATCAACAGAGATCGGAAAGATCGAGCGTCTTTTTGATCTCGAAATTGAAGATGATGACTTTAATACCATCGCCGGCTTGGTGACAACGGAAATTGGATACATACCAAAAGTTAGAGAAAAACTTACTTTTCGCGGACTCGAACTTGAAATTCTGAAGGCTGACGACAAAAGAATTCAGCTGTTAAGAATACGAAAAGTAGAAGATACCCCGGAAAAGTCGGCTGATTCTGCTTCGCATTAGCTGCAAAAACACCGGCTATAAAAAGATGAAACAATTCGCTTCACGAGTCTTTGGATAATTGTCACGTCCAGAAATTCGGAGTATTATTGACAATATTCGATTCAGTAGATTTTGTGTTTGAAGATTTTTCAAACGCATTCACCTTTCCAAATAGACAAAGGAGTAATTCATATGGCAATTCGACTGGGCGACGAAGCCCCTAATTTTACGGCGGAAACAACACAAGGAACGATCAATTTTCACGAATGGCTTGGCGATGGATGGGGCGTTTTATTTTCACATCCAAAAGATTTTACTCCGGTTTGCACGACAGAATTGGGATATACAGCAAAGCTAAAGCCGGAATTTGATAAACGAAATGTTAAGGCGATCGGGTTAAGTGTTGATCCGCTCGATTCGCACAATAGTTGGCTGAAAGATATCGAGGAAACGCAAGGAACCGCGGTAAACTTCCCGGTTATCGCAGACGAAGACCGCACTGTTTCAAATCTCTACGATATGATCCATCCGAATGCCGATGAAACT
>JBGTEI010000560.1:0-7944 GCA_041747875.1 Pyrinomonadaceae bacterium
CAACGTTCAGGACTACATGCAGGACCTCGTAAAAGGGGGAATTCTGGTCGCGGCAGTCGGGCTGGATATGATTGGGAAGAGGACGTGAGACGCGGAAAGCGGGACGCAATTCGCGGGACGCTTTTCGCGATTCGAGATACGGAACGAGTTATTGAATTGAGCGCGATCAATTTAAACTATCGCGCATCGCAAATCACGTAAATAAATTGCGAAAAGCGAATTGCGTAAAGCGAACTGCGCAACGCGGCTCGCGTACCGCGAAAAAACAGGAGAAAAAATTCATGCGATTAAAAGTTTTAGCATTTTTAGCATTTGCGATATTGGTCGCGGGATGTATTCAGAGCAGGCAAAAGAACAACGGGACGACGACCACACAGACCGATTCGACACCCGTTTCGAGTGATAAAAAGATCAAGATCGGCTTTTCGATGGACACCGTAAAAGAAGAACGTTGGCAGCGAGATCGCGCGGCATTTGAAGCACACTGTAAAGAAATGAACGTCGAATGTGTGATAACGGTTGCGGACAACAAAGCGGACCAGCAGGCTAATGACGTCGATAATTTGCTGACACAGAAGATCGATGTTTTAGTTATCGCACCGCATGATGCGACGCAGGCTGTTTCGATGGTCGATAAGGCTAAAGCGCAAAATGTGCCGGTTATCAGCTATGACCGTTTGATAAATTCCGACAAGATCGATGTTTACATCTCACATCAGGTTCCGGTGATCGGGAAAATGATCGCGGAGTATGCACTCAAACAAGTTCCTCAGGGAAACTATGTAATGGTTTACGGCGCCTCCACGGATAATAATGCCGTGATAATGAAAAAGGAACAGTTAAAGGTTCTACAGCCGGCGATCGACAGCGGAAAGATCAAGATCGTTGCAGATCAGTTTATTACCGATTGGAAGGCAGAAGAGGCACTTAAAATGATCGAAAATACCCTGACCCAGAACAACGATAATATTCAGGCGGTTGTCGTCTCAAATGACGGGATGGCAGGCGGCGTTATCTCGGCGCTCGACAAAAAGGGACTGACCGGAAAGGTTTTAGTGACAGGTCAGGATGCTCAGAAGGATGCCCTTCAAAGGATTGCCGAAGGTAAGCAAACGATGACGATCTATAAACCCATCATTCCTCTCGCAAATGCGGCTGTCGAAGCGGCGATAAAACTCGGACGAAAGGAACCTCTGAGCGGCGCGGAGAAGTTTACAAACGACACGATCAAGAAGGATATTATGGCGATCCTGCTCGAAGTGCAGGTTGTAGATAAAAACAATTTGATGAGTTCGGTGATCAAAGACGGATATGTTTCTTATGACGACGTTTATGTAAATGTGCCTGCGGATAAACGTCCGCCGAAGCCGTAAGACCTTCAATTGCATCAGTACAGCGAACGATAGTGAGCGCGATGGGGTCCTGCATGGTTAAAATGAAAAAGCCTTCGTCATCATGCGTGCTAAATAACTGTTAATTTGAAAGCGAATCATGCTGCTCACTATCGTTCGCTGTGCTGATAGTTGTTATCGAAAATGAACAAAAAGATTTACAAAACTAACTCCCTTCAAAGAGCAGCGAAATTCTGCTCTTTTTTGTGTCTTTTTCTTTTGTTTTCAGGATCTGCCGAAGCTGAATGGAAAAGACTTGGCGATGTTCAGGCTGTCGCGGAAACCAAGCCGAATGGAGTAGTTGTAAAAACTTCCAGCGGTGCGAGTGCACAGATAGAGTTTTTTGATCTCAGTGTGATCCGTATCCGCATCGCGCCAAACGGGGTATTTGAGAAGAATGTTTACTATGCCTTCGACTATTCTCATGACCGGAAAACGCCTTCGGTAAAGGTAACGCAGGACGTAAAGGAGATTATCCTGACAAATTACGCAGGCGCGAAGATCGTAATTTCGAAGAAGGGTTTTTTTATAAGTATTTTTGATGAAGAGGGCAAACTTGTAATTCAGGACGACGCAAAACACCCGACACTCTTTGACAGTGAAACCGGCGAAATTCAAACGTCAAAACTCCGCAGGAGCGAGGTCGAAACCTACTATGGCTTTGGCGAGAAAGCATTTGCCGAAATGTCGCGAAACGGGAAATATATCGTCAATTGGAACACAGACACCTTCGCTTATCCGATCGGGACTGACCCGATCTATCAATCGATCCCATTTTTCTATGCACTTTACGAGGGCAAAACATACGGTTTATTTTTTAACAACACCTATCGCACATTTTTTGATATGGGAAAAACCTCTACGGAAAGATATTCTTTTGGCGCAGACGGAGGTGAACTCGATTACTTTGTGTTTACGGGCGGAAAAGAAAGGTCGCCGAAAAAGGTTTTGGCCGACTACGCGGACCTAACGGGTAAAACTCCGGTTCCTCCGATCTGGGCTTTGGGAAATCAGCAGTCGCGCTGGTCGTACTTTCCGGACAGCCGCGTCCGGACGATCGCCGCGGAATTCCGCCGTAATAAAATTCCGGCAGATGTGATCTATCTTGACATCGATTATATGGATGAATATCGCGTTTTCACGTGGGACAGCGAACGCTTTCCGGATCCCAAAAAACTGATCGGTGATCTCGAAAAAGAGGGATTTAAAACGGTTTTGATAATCGATCCGGGAATAAAGGTTGACGATAATTATGGTATTTATGCGGACGGTTTAAAAAACGATATTTACGTAAAAAATCCGGATGGAAATAATTTGATCCGAAACGTCTGGCCGAAGGAATCTGTTTTTCCTGACTTCACTAACAGAAAAGCGCGCGAATGGTTTGGGGCGCAATATAAGAAACATCTCGACGAAGGCGTCGCCGGGTTTTGGAACGATATGAATGAACCCGGTGTTTTTCTTACAGAGAAAACAGCAAAGCCCGAAACATTTCATCACCCAGATAAGACCTTTCCATATGATACTCCGCACTCGGGAGATGGATTCCCGGATACTCACCGCCGCTACCATAATGTTTATGGAATGCAGATGGCGCGTGCTTCGTTTGAAGGTTTGCGAAAACTTGAACCCGAAAAACGTCCATTCGTACTAACTCGCGCAGGTTTTTCCGGAGTTCAAAGATACGCCGCGGTTTGGACAGGAGATAATGTGGCGAGCTGGGATCATCTGGCGCTATCGATCCCAATGCTTGCAAATATGAGCGTATCCGGGATCCCATTTGTCGGAGCGGATGTCGGCGGGTTTCAGGAAATGCCAAGCGGGGAACTATACACCCGCTGGCTGCAGGCGGCTGCGCTGACGCCGTTTTTTCGATCGCATTCGGTCGGATGGGTTGGCGATAAGGAGCCGTGGGCGTTTGGTGAAGAATATACAAAAATAAATCGTGCGACGGTCGAACTCCGATACAGATTTCTACCCTACATTTACACACTTTTTCGGGAACACGAAAAATCGGGAGCTCCCGTCATGAGGCCGCTTTGGTACGAATTTCCGAATGATAAACAAACCTATTTGGTAAGCGACCAATTTATGGTCGGTCCGGATATTTTGGTCGCGCCTGTTATAAGAGACGGAATGCGAACGCGCGGTGTTTATTTACCTGAAGGTGCTGAATGGATCGATTGGTGGAGCGGCGAAACTTTTGAAAGCGGAAAGACCCATTATATAAATGTTGCACTGGATCGCTTTCCGATATTTGTAAAACGCGGGGCGGTTATACCGACGCAATCCGTTATTCAGCATACCGGCGAAATGAAAAACGCAGAAATCACTCTCATCGTTGCCGGCGATCTCACGCGGGATGAAAACGGAATGACGCGGCTTTTTGAAGACGCCGGGGATGGCTATGGTTACCGAAAAAATGACTGGTCAGAGACCAGGATAACCTATTTGGGCAATTCGCTTGAGTATAAGAAGATCGGAAATTATCAGGGACAAAAGATCCGGTTTGTAGAATTTCTCGGAGCTGCGCCAAATCTTTCAACGTTCAGGATAAATGGAAAACAGATCGAATCAAAGCATTTTCAAACGCTGAACGGGAGACGCGTGCGAATTGAGACCGGAAAGCCTTAGCTTTCAAAAGCAGTTCGACTATAGACCGATTTCTCCGGTCATTTTAATACACAACAAAACGAGATCGATTTCGGATAAATGACCGGTTCTGCCATATCGCGAACTGAATCACCGTGATTTCGCTTCGTTTGGTGTCAAATAACTATTACGACCCGAAATTCTCAACCCATCAACAACATAAAAAACGGAGTTCGATAGACAGAGCCGTGCCTTATAGAACAAAATAAAATCCAGAACCAAATTTTTACGAAACGAATCGCGCCCGGATATTTTTCCGGCCGTTTGTACACAAAGAATTAATCCGGAAAGTCCAGGATAGATCAATATGAATAAACTCTTAAAAGAAGCAACGTCTTTATTTTTAGTATTTGCGTTTGCTGCGGCATCTGTTATTCCGCAAACAGGTGTTAAAACCGAATTTCCCGTAAAACGTGAGGAAACTCCGGCAACGTGGGAGCGCGACGGCTGGAATCAAATTGCAAAGAGTCGACAGATAAAATTCAAGCGCCGCAAAGCAAAGAACATTATATTGTTTCTCGGGGATGGAATGAGTATTCCGACGCTTGCCGCTGCGAGAATTTTAGAAGGGCAATTGCGGGGCGAAAGCGGCGAGGAAAATTTGCTTAGTTTCGAACAGTTTCCTTTTTCGGCACTTTCACGAACTTATGATGTAAATCAGCAAACACCGGATTCGGCACCGACGATGTCGGCAATAATGACCGGAATAAAAACGGTCGACGGCGCGATCTCCGTCAATCAAAATATATTAAATGGTGATAAAACGGGCCGCCAGCACTGGCGGAAGACTCTGCTCGAATATGCGGAAGAAGACGGTAAATCTACCGGTGTGATCTCTACCGCCCGTCTAACGCATGCTACGCCGGCAGCATGTTACGCGCACTCGCCGGAACGCGGTTGGGAATCTGATGCGGATATTTTTGAATCCGATAAGGCTGCATATGATGCCAAATATCCCGATATTGCGCGTCAGTTGATCGAGTTTCCATATGGGGACGGGCTCGAGGTCGCGTTGGGCGGAGGGCGTACCTATTTTACGCCAAATACGATGGAAGACCCGGAATATCCTGAAAATAAAGGGAAGAGACTCGACGGGAGGGACCTTACGGCGGAATGGACGGCAAAATATAAGAATTCGAACTATGTTTGGAATAAAGCACAGTTTGACGCAATCGATCCGAAAAAAACGGATCATTTATTCGGATTATTCCAGCCCTCGCATCTTCTGTATGAACAAGACCGCGCGAAGGATAAGGCGGGGGAACCTTCGCTTTCCGATATGACCTCGAAGGCGATCGATATTTTGTCAAAAAACAAGAAGGGTTATTTTCTTATGATCGAAGCGGGAAAAATCGATCACGCCCATCATGATGGAAATGCTTATCGCGCTTTGACGGAAGCAATAGAACTCTCAAATTCGGTTCGCACTGCAAAAAATAAGATCAATCTGGACGAGACATTGATAATTGTCACCGCAGATCATAGTCATACGATGACATTCTCGGGTTACCCTTCGCGTGGAAATAATATTATGGGATTGGTCAGAGAGCCCGGCAGCGACGGAAAACCGAAGTCGGAGCCGGCTCTCGACAAAGATAAGAAACCATATACCACGCTCGGATATGCAAATGGTCCGGGAGCGGTCAGCGAACGAAAGATCTTGACGGATCAGGAGGTGACAGATCCGAATTACCGGCAGGAAGCCGCCATCTCAAAAATGTCAGAAACGCATGGAGGAGATGATGTCGCAATATTTGCAGATGGCGTAAATGCATGGATGTTTCGCGGGTCGATGGAACAGAACTGGATATTTTACGTGATGGCAGATGCATTTCGGATCAAAAAATAGAAGGAGCATATATGAAAAAGGTTATTTCATTCTTAAAAAAGCTTGAAAAGAATAATGATCGTGATTGGTTTAATTCAAATAAGGATCAATTTGAAGAAGCGAAAGAGGAGTTTACCGTATTTGTCGAAAAATTGATTGCGGGTATTTCCAGATTCGATCCGCTTCTGATAGGAACAGATGCGAAGAATTGTCTGTTTCGGATATACCGCGATGTTCGTTTTTCAAAAGATAAAAGGCCGTACAAAATTAATTTTGGCGCCTCGATAAATCCGGGTGGGCGGAAGTCTCCGGTACCGGGTTATTACATACATATTCAGCCGGGCGCGAGTTTTCTCGCCGGCGGAAAGTATATGCCGTCCGCGCCTGAGCTGCTTGCGATCCGCAATTCGATAGTTAAAGAACCAAAGGCGATCTTGAAGATATCAAACGCAAAACTCTTTAAAGAATACTTTGCCGAGATCAGTGGTGAAAGACTAAAAACAGCGCCGAAGGGGTTTGATAAAGATCACCAGATGATCGAATATCTTCAGTTAAAAAGCTTTATCGCGAATCACGACAAGCTTTCGCATAAGACGATCCTCGATCCAGCATTTGATAAGTATGCCGTTAAGGTATTTAAGGCGATGAAACCGCTGAATGATTTTCTGCGGGAGGTTATTTAGTAATACCTCAAATCTACTCGATCGGAAGATCACTGATCGCCTCAAGCAGTCCGCTTATTTTTTCGTCGACGAGCTCGCTGTCCTTTTGAAGCGATTCTAATTTTGTACTCAAGCCGTGGTTTACGTCGTAGAGTTCTTTCTTTTTACGGCGCGCAAGCTTTAGTTCTTCACGAAGCGCATTTAGTTCGCGATCTTCTTCCTCAAGTTGAAAGATAAGCCGTTTGATCTTGTCCGTCAGAAATTCGAGTTTCTCGAGTCCGTTTGTCTGCCCCGCCGAGGAAGCTTCCATGTACAGTTCTTGCGCCGAATATGAAATCATAAAAATTGCCCGTATTTACATTGTAAAAAGCGAATCGTTCGCTTGTGTTTCGCCCGTATCAACACCCTGATCAATCAGCGGTATAAAAGTGAAGGGAATGTATCCGTCGATCGAGATCGGCAGATCAACGATAAGACGAGGTTGGGAAACGATGAAAAACCGGCTGAATCCCTCGTCAGCTGCGCGTCTCAGCATCTTTTCCAAAGAGCTGACCGGCATCGGTAATTCTGAAGACCGCCAAACATAGACGGGGAAATTACCGATCTGTGAATCAAAATCAAGATTTCCGATTGTAGTCGGCATATATTCCAAACCGAGCCGCGTTAATGAGTTTCGAACGAAGTCTTCCGAAACATTCGTTTTACTTTCCGCTTCATCATCCTGATAATCTGAAAACATCGCGCGTTCGCAATTTTTCATTATCGAATCCATTTCCGTATAAAATTCGCTTCGGTTAAAACGAAGTACAAGGTCGGACAGGATCCTTCGTCTTTTGTCGACGGAAAACCGGCAGAAGTCATCACTTCCGTATCTATAATTTAGAACCTCAATTTCATCATCGGTCAAAAATAAATAGAATGCTTCTTCGAAATCCTCCCAGATCTCATCCGGGTAGAAATCCGCCTCTTCGACAAAAAGAAAGTCGCGAACTATATCGAAAATATCAAAATTTACGGCTGAATCTCCCAAAAACATTCCTCAAAACTGCGGTTAAGATGAAGTGATTCGAGAAGAATAATTTATAGTCCGGGAAAAAGCAATTAATTGCGAAAAGTATTTTTAGCGCCATAAAATTCACGGTTTTTGGCCGTCGATATGATCCGCAATTATGTGAGATCATCCTTTGAGATCGCCTGGAAAATTCAGTTTTAATCTTTTGAAACACAAATTTGCGGATTGTTATATAATCAGCCTACCCCTTGAGATCAAAGTTTCTTTTAAGTAATGCATTTGAAACTGTATAATTACTCCATTCCATTTCAGCTGACCGCAAATATTATTGATGCAGATTTTAGCTAAGTTCTTTATTGTCGGGATGATGTTTTTCTCCGCCTGCCTTGTAAGGCCGGC
>JBGTEI010000561.1:0-2519 GCA_041747875.1 Pyrinomonadaceae bacterium
TTTTACGATCGGGGCAAAAGTCACAGTACCGACCGGTATAAATTCGACCGGCACGCGCCGGTTCTGTACGGATTCCGGTGGAATTTTTCGATATGACAATACGCCGGCAAACCGCGGACTGCAGATCGCGGCAGACGGCGATTGTAATACTGCCGCTTTTCCAAGTGTACTGGAATAATTTGTGTTTTATCTTGGCCCGCGCCGAAAATATATGACAAATGAATAACAGCAAAACCATTTGCATTTCAAAGTCCCCATAACACCTTTGTATCCATTGCCTTTTAGCGTGGATTTCCAATATTTGGCGAACAGAACCGACTCCCCTCAGCTTTGGTCAACGATCCAAAAATTTTGTATAATCATCCGGTTGGTAATTTATAAACAATTGCCAACATCCATCCGCTTGATTTTGCTCGATCGAAAAAATGCGATTCAATTTGTCTAAAATAGTATCCATAGCGTTAAATGCGTTTCGCGAGGCAGTTCGTGATCGCGTTTTATATAATCTGGTCGTATTCGTCCTGATGATCACCGCCGCCGCGATATTTCTCGGCGAACTTACGGCGGGCCAGGAGGCGCGAACAATCGTAAATCTGGGTTTGAGCGCAATGCTGCTTTTTGGAACGTTTATATCAATTTTTGTTGGGGTGGGACTGGTTTCAAAAGAGATTGAAAAGCGCACGCTTTATACGATATTTTCAAAGCCGATCGGACGCGGCGAATTTATTGTCGGTAAGTATCTCGGTCTTTGTCTGACAATATTGGTAAACGTACTAGTTATGGGCGTCGGAGTTTCGCTGGCGCTGATCTATGTCGGAGGAGGCGCATTGGCAGGGACGATTTGGGGTGCGGTCATGATGATCTTCTTTGAGCTGATGATTATAACCGCAGTAGCCATTTTATTTTCCACGTTTTCATCTCCTGCCCTTTCGGCATTACTGACATTCCTGGTATTCATTATTGGGCACTTTAGCGCCTCATTAAAAGACTTTGCAGAAAATCTTGGCTCGCAATCTGCGAAGTTGTTTTTCAACACGATCTATTATCTCTTGCCGAATCTTTCGCATTTCAGTTATATAACCGCTTCGGCTCATGGTGAGACCCCGACTGCAAAAATTCTCGGCGCGGGTGTGCTTTATGCTTTTTGCTACGTTTCTGTGTTACTTTCCATTTCGATCCTGATCTTTCGCCGCAGAAATTTGAAATAGATCCCGATTTCAGAGAATTCCCGACCATCGCTTATGAATTCCAACTCGAACAAACCATATTTGGCGATCCTGATAATTGCGATCGGAATCACCGGGAGTTTTTTCGTAAGTGATTATCTCGATACGGTTCGCCTGCCTGAGCGGGAAAGCTTTGCCGATGAGGATCTTTCACTTCAGGGCGAAAGACTTAAGGGTTACTCGCTTGGTTTTGAAGGGTTGATCGCCGATTGGTATTGGATGCGCTCGCTGCAGTACATCGGAAATAAGCTCTTGAACAATAAGCAGGAATCCTTGAATATTGATGATCTTAAAGCTCTCAACCCCCGGCTTTTATACCCTCTATTAGATAATGCAACGTCGCTTGACCCTCAATTCTTAGCAGCCTATTCATATGGTGCCCTCGTTTTGCCGGCGATCAATTCAGAAGAAGCGATCAAGATCATCGAAAAAGGAATTAGGAACAACCCGGAAAATTGGAGAATGTACCAATATTTAGGCTTCATTTATTGGAAACTCGAAGATTATGAAAAAGCCGCGGAAACTTATAAGGCCGGATCGGCAATTAACGGCGCCCCTACATGGATGACTTCGATGGCGGCGAAGATGACAAGTGAAGGCGGTGAGCGTGAAACCGCACGGTCTATCTACAAGCAATTGTATGACGACGCTGAAGACTCGCAAACTAAAGAAAGCGCACGCCTCAGACTGCTTGAAATTGATTCACTTGAAGAACGGGATGCGATAGAAAATTCCCTTGAACAATTCAGAGCCTCCAGCGGCCGCTGCGTTAATAATTGGAAGGAATTATATCCGTTGTTGCTCAAGACCAAACTTCCCAATGGAAAGGACTTCCGGCTCGACGATCAAGACAATATTCTCGATCCAACCAACGCGCCTTATAAAATTGACAAAAAAGAATGTACGGTCTCTTTGGATATCGAAAAAACAAAGATCCCGCTTAGATAGACGCAAGAAAAACTCGCATAAAAATCCGAATGTATAGCAAATCAACGCGCCCGGTATGAAATTTAACGCTGCAAACTTAACCAAAGACCTTCTGTCAAAGGACCCGATCTGGATCGTGTTCCTGTTTTTGGTCGCACTTGCAGCTATGATAATGGTCCCGCTCGTCGGAATTCCTGATGGCGGCGATGTTTCTCAGCATTTGCAGTTTGCTTTCACATATCATGATGCGATCCTGAACGGCGACTTCTTACCGGGCTGGGGCGCAAATGAAAATCACGGGTTCGGAAGCATCGGTATACGCTTTTATCCTCCTGTCGCATACTATTTACTCACTTTCGGCCGATT
>JBGTEI010000562.1:0-6277 GCA_041747875.1 Pyrinomonadaceae bacterium
TACGACGAACATAATTTGGCCAATCAGATTGACCTATGGAGTATAATTTGGAAAAGCGCGTAATGTAATTTCATGTCCTAATTCGTTTTTTCGCTTACGCTTTGGTAACGCAGAAATACTCCACGTATGAGTTTACGATAGTTTTACAGGAAATGCAATGTTTTCTTATGATAAACATAGTTAAAAATAAACGTATTTCAGGTTCTGCACATTCGATCAAAAATTTCGAAAAACAGAGCGTTGTTTTATTCGGGAATATAGGCGGAAGGCTTTCAAGGAAAGGTAACAGGCCAGGCTCAGGTACTGATTACCCGAGATTCTCGAGGTATCGTTCTTGGTTGAATCTTATATTTACGGTTCTCTTTATCCTTTTCACATTTAGTTCGGGTTTTGCCCAAGATCCGGATGAAGTAATAAAGGTAGACACTGATCTCGTTTCTTTTGAGGTTTCGATCACAGATAAGAGCGGAAAGCCGATCCGCGGGTTGACGGTTGATGATTTTGATCTATATGTTGAAGACGAAAAGCGCCCGATCAGTTTTTTTAAGCCGATCAAAAAGAACGACGTCGATCGTCCGCTATCGGTAGTATTTGCACTGGACGTTTCAGGTAGTATCACAAGAGAAGAATTGGTAAGACTTCGGGATGCGATGCAGAAATTTGTAGATCAGCTCGCCGATTACAATTCAAACTTTGCCGTGATGACCTTTGGAATGAGAGTGAAAACGATCCTGTCATTTACAAACAAGCCCGATAAACTTCACAAGAGCTTTGATAAGCTTCTCAAGGATCAGGAAGGTTTGTCTACGCATGCCTATGACGCGGTGGACGACGCGATCCGTCTGATCAGGAAAAAATCGCCAAAGATCATTGGCAGACAGATTCCTAAACGGGTAGTAATTGTCATTACCGACGGTTATCCGGTTGGCGATACTGTTTCACCCGGAACGGTAATCGAGCGCGCGAACAACGCAGAAACCAGCGTTTACGCGCTCATTCTGCCCTCATATTCGAGGCTCTCAGCAAACAACAAACCCGTTTTGACACTTTTTGAAGCGAGCGGTCTGATCGAGAAAACTGGCGGAAGATCTTTTTACGCAAATGAAAAAGACTTCCAACCGCTTTTTGACTCGCTTGCCGAAGAGATCACGGCGTCATACGCACTTTCGTTTTATCCTGACGATGAAACGATCGACGACGATAAATTCTACGAAGTGAAAATTAAGACTACAAATGATTTTATTGTAAAACAGAACCGCAATGGGTTTAGGCTTAAGGCCATCAAATAACCAACGAAAAGTATCCGGGTTTAGTCGTCGTCATAAATGCTGAATCCGTCGTCATAATCATCTGAACCCTTAAAAAAATAAGGATCAAGTTCGACCGGATCCATCCCAACTATTTCCAGATCAACTCCGCATTCCTCGCATGAAACCAACGAGCCCTGTTCCGAGTCTCCGGCAACGTAAACGTCTTCTTCACACTCAGGGCAAACACCGATCGGCATCTTTTTATCCTCCAAAGTTTTGTAAAACTTTCACGACCTAAAAAATAAAAAGCAAGCGAAAATATCGCCAAATTCAATTTAGCTTTTTTCTAAACTATTTGGCAAGATGATTTAATGCGATTTCCGTTTGAACTAAAAAGCGATGCGAAATTCGACGTGGTCGGTTTCGGAACCAACGCGGTTGACTTTCTGATCCGGGTGCCGGAATACCCGGCGTTTGATTCAAAGATCGAGCTGAACGATTACATCCAGGCGGCCGGAGGCGAAGTGGCGACGACGATGGTTGGACTTCAGCGCCTGGGGTTGAAAACTTGTTACGTGGGGCGTTTTGGAAAAGACGAAGCGGGGAATTTTGGACTCGACAACTTAAGAGAAGAAGGCGTCGATGTAACCTTTTCCGAACAAATTGAAGGTGCCAGAACGCAGATAGCTTTTATTATCATTGATGAAAAAACGGGCGAACGCACTGTGATTTGGAAACGGGATCGGAAACTGGGTTTTTCAGAAGATGAAGTCTCGGAAGACCTCGTGAATGATTCGAAAGTTCTGCATTTCACGCCTCACGATACGCGCGCGTGCATTAAATTGGCGCAAGCAGCAAAGAATAAAGGCGTTTTGGTTTCGATCGATATTGACAATGTTTTCGATGGGATCGGAGAGCTGCTTCCATTTGTCGATGTGCTTCTTGCATCTTCTGATTTCCCGAAAACTTTTCTCGGTATCGGAGACCACAAGGAATCTTTGAAAGCGTTAAAAACAAAATTTGACTGCGGCGTCGTTGGAATTACGCTTGGAAACCGCGGTTCGGTGGTCTTGTGCGGAGATGAGTTTATCGAGACCGGCGGTTTTGAAGTGCCAAATGGATGCAAAGACACGACCGGAGCAGGAGATTCTTTTCGAGCGGGCTTTTTGTTTGGATTACTGACCGGCGAAACGGTTGTCGAAAGTGCGCGCATGGCAAATGCGGTTGCCGCACTTAAATGCCGGGATATCGGAGCAAGAACTGCGTTGCCTGATTTTGGCGAATTAAAGGAATTGCTGTCGTTTTCAAACTAAGATCTTGTCATGTGCGATCTTTGCAAAATATATCGAAACGAAAAACGAAACGAGCATTATCGCAGAAGCCGTCCAAAATGTTCTCTGTATCGTATAGTCATCAATTTTGTTTAGCGAATTATTAAGCAGCAAGCCGCCTATCACGGGTCCAACCGCACGCGCCAAACTTGCGGCCGACTGCATCGTCCCGAGTGCTTTTCCCTGATCATCTTCATCCGACAATTTTGAAGCAAGACTAGTAAGTGCGGGTGACGAGAGCGCATTTCCGATCGAGAAGAATGCTACGCCGACAAGTAAGCCGATCAAGCCGCCTGAATTCGGACCAACGTAGGGAACTGCAAAAAGACTTCCGACAAGGAGAAGACAGCCAAGCGCTACAAGTCTTGGTTCACCGAACTTTGAAACCATCTTATTAAACAAAAATCCCTGGAAAATTATCGCGAGGATCCCGACGTATGCGAAAAGATAACCGTTTTGCTCGGCGTTATAACCAAAACGATTGATCGTATAGAGCGTGAATGATGCTGTCATGATCGAAAAAGCAGTAACCACGAGAAAGTAAAGCAGCGTGACGAGCATGAAATTCTTATCTTCCAGCGCGCGCGTCAGATCGCCGAATCTGCTTAACTTTATCGCCGGCAGATCTGCTTTTATCTTTCGCGTTTCCGGCAGGAAGAAGTATAAGGCGATAGCATTGGCAAATGTTAAAACGGCTGCGAACAAGAAGGGCGCGTGAATCCCGTAGCGGCTTAAAATACCGCCGATCGCCGGACCCAATACAAAACCGAGTCCAAACATCGCACCAAAGATCCCCATTCCTTTTGCTCGGTTTTCACGTGTTGTTACGTCAGCAATGTAAGCCTGCGCAGCTGAAATATTTCCGCCGGTGATACCCGCAATTATTCTCCCTGCGAAAACCATCCAGAGTACAGACGCATATCCGATAAACAAATATCCGACACCCGAGCCGATCAGGCTGAGAAACAATATCGGTCGCCTTCCGTATTTGTCTGAAAGACTGCCGAGCAGCGGCGCAAACAAAAACTGCATCGCCGAATAGATCGCAAAGATCATCTCGACCTCAAATGGAGATGCGTTAAATGTTTCTCCATAAAATGGTAGGAGCGGGATGACGATCCCAAATCCGACGAGATCAATAAAAACCGTTAGATAAATTATTATCAGCGGCTTTGTAAAGAATGCCTGTTTAGGTTCGGTTTCCGGTAATTTTTCGTTCATCAGGTTTTAAACTAAAATGTCGGATGGAAATTTGCAACGCAGTACGAACCTTTCACATGCGGTTACTGATAACTTCATAATTTTGTAGTAAGATAGCAAAAAATTATACAAACGGAGCTCGTAATAGTGATTCAAAAATCGATCAAGACAAAAATTGTATTTCTTCTCATGTTGGCATTTATTTTCTCGTCATTTCAGGAAGTAGATGCTCAAAGACGCAGCCGAAAGAAAAGCGCGGCAGAACCAAAAGTAGAGCAAGTTGTTCCACCGGAAGTGAACTATACGGTTTCGATGACAAAGCCTGCGACTCATTTACTCGAAGTGCAGATGGTCATAACCTGGGCGCAAATGCCGGAAAAAGCTGAGATAAAGATGCCCGTTTGGACGCCGGGAAGCTATTTGGTTCGTGAATATGCACGACATGTCCAAGATTTTGTTGCGGTTGACGGCAGCGGTAATCCGCTTGATTGGCAGAAGATAAATAAGAATACCTGGGAGATCGATACAAAAGGTGCGAAAGGTATCCGCATCGGTTACCGGGTTTATGCAAACGAGCTGACGGTCAGAACAAACGAACTGAATGATGAGCACGCATTTTTTACTCCGGCGGCACTTTTGATGTTTCCAAAAGGGCAATTGGCGGCCCCATCGACAGTAAAGGTAAATCCGTACGGAAAGTGGAAAGTGGCGACGGGACTGCCCGCGGTCGCCGGTCAGCAAAACACATTTCGTGCGGAAAATTATGATGTTTTGTATGATTCGCCTTTTGAAGTAAGTGATTTTCGTGAAAAATCATTTATGGTTCGCGGTATTCCACATCGATTTGTAGTCACGGGCGATGGAAATTACGATCTGGATCGAATCGTTGCAGACACTGCGAAGATCGTAGAACATACATATCAGATATTTGGAAATATAGATTATAAGGATTATACGTTCATTCTGAATTTACGCGGCGGCGGCGGTCTTGAGCATTTGAATTCAACAGCACTTCAGTGGAATAAGTTTGGTTTCGCGCCCGATAGCCGTTACACGGCGTTTCTGAGTCTTGTCACACATGAGTATTTTCATAATTACAATGTAAAGAGGATTCGTCCGGTTCCGCTCGGTCCGTTTGATTACGAGAACGAAAATTATACAAAGCTCCTCTGGGTTGCCGAAGGTTTGACGTCATATTACGAAGGAATAATAATGCGCCGTGCCGGACTGGTAAAGGCAGATTATGTGCTAAAGAATGAATCGGGCGTAATCGAAGGTTTGGCGGGTCAGCCCGGTCGTTTTCAAACTAGTCTTGAAGAAGCGAGCTTTGACGCCTGGATAAAATATTACCGGCAGGATGAAAATTCGGTCAACAATCAGATCTCATATTACAACAAAGGCGACGTTGTTAATTTTCTTCTCGACATTAAAATTCGTGCAGCGTCCGGCGGAACAAAATCGATGGATGATGTTTTGAAATATCTCTATGAAGAATTTTTCAAAAAAGGCAAAAATTATTCATCCGAAGATTATCAAAAAACGTGTGAGATGATGGCGGGAGTCAGTCTTGATCAGTTCTTTGTGCGATATGTAAGGGGGCGCGACGAGATCGACTACAATTCGATCCTGAATGAGATCGGTCTCCAACTGATCACGCGAACGCGCGAAAGCGATGCCGGTTATTTCGGTGCGAGCTTGAGCGAATCAGATGGCAAACTAACGATTCGTTCGCTTCGCGCTGATTCCCCGGCGTATGAGGCCGGATTTAATAGCGGCGACCAGATCGTCGCCGTCAATGGATACCGCGCAAGTAATGCGATGCTTACCTTTTTTCTGGGTGAGAAGAAGGCCGGTGAGAAATTGAAACTCACGATCTTCAGACGGGATGAATTGCGGGACGTTGATGTCACGTTGGGCAAAACCCCGGCATCGGGATACTTGATCGTTCCGGTATCGGATCCGACGGTCGAACAGCAGAATCTTTATCAGGGACTTCTCGGTGAAAGCTTGGTAACCGCTCGCTGAATTTGTGAAAGCGTCGCCGAACCGGAAATATCCGTTTAAGGTGGCGCTTTCCGTAAAGTTTTATATTTGAAAGATTTTTTATGCGCAACACAACTTCTATCTTCCTTATCGCCTTTTTGGTTTTGATATCCGGATGCAATACAGGATCGACTTGATGGTCGAAGACACTGTGATCGTGGAGTTAAAAGCGGTGAGCGAATTCCAACCGATTCACGAAGCACAACTGTTGTCATACCTGAAACTCAGCAAGAAGAAGATCGGGCTTTTAATCAACTTCCATGTCGTTCACCTAAAAGACGGCATCAAACGTATGGCAAACTGAAAAAGGAAAAACGGATTGAACCACGGAGAGCACAGAGGGACACAGAGGGGAAAATTGTGGACGTCAACGATATGACTTCGAGCACCCTGTCCTCTGTGAACCTCCGTGCCCTCTGTGGTTAACCAAACGACGGTTAACCAGACGACGCT
>JBGTEI010000563.1:0-13324 GCA_041747875.1 Pyrinomonadaceae bacterium
CTTTTTGATTCAATTATTAGTGGGGCAGCTGAAAAGTTTGACTTAGGCGATAAGGCCGGAACTTTACTTTCAGCAATTTTGGCGTTGATGACAAATCAAGAAACAGGTGGATTTCTTGGTTTTATGGATAGGTTCAAACAAGCTGGATTGAGTGACACCGTCGCCTCTTGGATCACCGGCGGTGACAATGTCGAGATCTCCGACGATGAAGTCAGCTCGGCTTTAGGCAGCGATGCTATTCAGACGATAGCGGATCAAACCGGGTTGTCGAGCGAGAAGACGACTTCGGCGATCGGTTACATGCTTCCGCAGGTCGTTGACACGCTTACGCCGGATGGTGAAGTCCCCGATCAAGAGAGCCTCCTTTCAAAAATAGGTGGTTTCCTAACCGGAATCGGCGGAACAGCGGCGGGCGTGGTTACGGGTGCGGCAGGAAGCGCCGGTGCTGTTGCAGGCGGAGCAGTTGACAAAGCAAGCGACGCGGCCGAATCGGTTGGTGACGCGGCTGAAGCCGCAGTAGATAAAGAAAAAGAAGTAGTCGGTGATGCTGCGAGTGCGGTTTCGGGCAAAGTTGGAAGTGCATTTGATTCCGTCGGCGACGCGTTCGACGGCGACGGCGATGGCGGCAACATTCTGAAATGGTTATTGCCGCTCTTATTGCTCGGTTTGCTTTTAGCACTCGGTTTTATGTTCTGCTCAAAGAATCCTGATGCGAATAAGACCGGTACTGCAGATTCGAATTCAGTAGATTCGAATTCAGCAGAGTCGCATAACGCCGGATCAAATGATAACGGTGATACAGCTAATGCGGGCAATTCGAATGTAAATGCCGAAGCGGGTGATGCGAACGATGCCGAAAGAAAACTGTCAGAAGTTTCACTTCCGGGTGACGTCAAACTTCAAGCTTATCCGGGAGGAATCGAGGACCAATTGATCAAGTTCGTTGAGTCTGATGAATACAAGAATGCTACTGATGAGCAGTTAAAAGACAAGTGGTTTGATTTTGATGACCTAAACTTTAAGTTTGGCACGACCGAGCTTGAAGCAAATTCGAAACGACAGTTGGATAATATCGTCGCAATTCTCAAGGCATTCCCGGATGCTAAGATCAAGATCGGCGGATATACCGATAAGAAAGGTGACGATGCTGGAAATAAAAAACTTTCCGACGATAGGGCGAAGGCGGTAAAAGCTGCACTCGACAAAGCGGGTGTAGGCGCTCAAGTTCCGGAAGCCGAAGGTTACGGTGAAGAGTTTGCAAAAGTTGCCGAAGACGCGTCTGATGAGGAGCGCGCTCCAGACAGAAAGACGTCTGTTCGATTGCTCAAATAAGCAATTGACGTTAAAAACGAACACAAAAATAGCGGTTCGATAAGTCGAATCGCTATTTTAGTCTTTAAAATTCGTCAAAACCCAATTTTTTATGGCGCCTCACTTTTTTGTAAACTCTTTGTTAGAATGCCATTTATGAGAATTCCTTTAGCTTACGGGAAAACCATGATCGAATTTGAATTCGAACCGCAAAAGTTTGAAATTCTCGGCGTCGAAAAGGCTTTAGAACCACTTTCCGATCACGAGATCGGAGAAAGACTTGATTCACCCATCGGTATGAACCTTGAAACGATGGTCAAACCTGGCGAGACGTTTTTGATCGTGGTGCCTGACGCAACCCGAAATGTCGGATGCGGACAAATCGTAAATCTTCTGGTAAGACGTTTGATCGCGAATGGAACAATGCCGTTTGACATCAACATTATTTTCGCTACCGGAATTCATCGCAAAGTAACCACACGGGAGAAACAGGAAATTCTTACTCCGTTTATCGTGCAAAGAATCAAAACGATCGATCACGACGCAAAGGATCTGATGCAGTTTACAAATTTTGGTGAAACCACAGGCGGCATCCCAATCGAGCTCAATCGCAATCTGGCTAAATTCGATCATGTCATCGCGATCGGAGGTATAAATTTTCACTATTTTGCTGGTTTTACAGGCGGCCGAAAACTCATCTGTCCAGGGCTTGCTTCATCTAGAACCATCTCCGAAACGCACAAACTCGCTTTTGATTTCGAGAAAAAGGACCGGAAAAATGGCGTCGAAGTCGGCCGCTTAAGCGGAAATCCGGTTCACCAGGGCTTTATCGAAGTCGTCGAAAAACTTCCGCCAACATTTCTGATCAATGCATTCGTCAATAATGACGGCGCGATCATTGATCTGTTCTGCGGTGATTGGAAGGAATCCCACGAACAGGCTTGCGAGGTTTACAGAGAAAACCACACAATAAGGATTCCTGAGAAGCGCGATGTCGTCATCGTTAGCTGTGGCGGTAACCCGTATGATCTCAATATGATCCAGGCCCATAAGGCACTCGAAATGGCGTCACATGGCTGCAAAGACGGCGGAAAGATCATCTTTCTCGCAGAATGCGAAAACGGTTTGGGCCACGAAGACTTTATTGATTGGTTCGGTGCAGATAATTCGGCCGGCATCGCCGAAAGACTTTGCCAGAATTATCAGGTGAACGGGCAGACGGCCTGGTCGCTTTCAAAAAAATCTGAAAATTTTGATATTGAAATACTAACGGTACTACCGGTCGAACAAGTTGAGAAAATGGGACTTCGAAAGATCGAGAGTTTGGAACGATCGTTCAACAACGTTCGCGATTTGCGCGGTTTCATCGTTCCTTTCGGTGCAAAATTTAAAATAGAAACGGGCGACTAAAGCCGCCCGTCTCGATCTTTTCACACCGGCTTCTCTAACTTCCTTTTATCGAGAACGTTCGTGCAATATAATCAGTTTGATTACGAATTAAACGAAGATTGTCTTTTACTCCGGTAAATCTAACAACATAAACCGTTGTCGGATCGGATCTTAAAAAGTATGTCCTGCCGCCCATATTCTGACCCGATCGAACAAATTCATAATTAAAAACCTTTCCTTCAAGCGCACCCGTAAAATTTTCATCTTTTCCTGCAACGTAACCGGGAATAAACTGAAGTTTCTGCTCTTCTTCACGGATAATATCCGCAAAGGTGTCTGCTTTTTTTACATTGGTCTTACGGATCTGAAGGTGCCCGTCTTGTTTATATTTATAGACATATTCGACATTCGGACTATATTCTGATGGCTTAACCGTCATTTTCCAGTCATCGTCAGGCAGCGTAAATTCATATTCAACATTTGGATCGGAAAATTTTACCTGCCCAAACGCCGAAACCGACAAAAGCAGCATCGTCCCAACAAATACAGCTATCAAGGAGAGTTTTTTAGTTTTCATTTTTATAAATCCTTTTCAAAGGTCAGCAGCAGTTGATACGATAAATACCGTGGTGAAATGCTTTTCTAAGATGGTCGAACGCACATTTCGCGTTGTACTCAAATGCCGGCAGACTCACCTACTATTATAACTGACCAAAAAATTGATTCAAGAAAACATTCAAACTAAATAGAAAATTTTTCGTCCAATCCGACCTTCCCTGCGTCTTAAGAGGCAGAAATAAGATAAAATATAAAAAAATTAAAGATCGAGGTAGCTAAAACGGAATGACAACGAATATTACAATAACGGGAAAATTAGCGGCATTTTTCATTATTTTTGCATTGATCAGTCCAATAGTAAGTATTTCAGTCAGTGCGAAGGATCGGTCACGCGTCGAAATTCGCATAAATTTGACCGAAGATCAAAAAATAATGCACATTTTGGATCGTCTCGGATTCGGAGCATCTCCCGGCGACATAGAACGCGTTAAAGCTATTGGGATCAATAAATACATTGAGCAGCAGTTGAATCCTGCGTCGATCAATAATTCTGTTGTCGATTCAAAATTGCAAAACTACGAGATCCTAAACATGAAAACATCGGATATTTTCGCTAAATATCCCAACCCGGGCAATCTTCTCAGAATGCTTCAAGGAAACAATAGAAACGGTCGTCAAAACCAACCGAACCAAAATACGGCTATGGAAAATGACGAAAAAAACCAGAAAGATCAGCAGATGGAACGCCAGGAGCGCAGAAAAGAACTTCGAGATATTTACCTAAAATATGATCTAAAACCCGCAAATCAAATAATGACGCAGATCCAATCCTCACGAATAATTCGAGCCGCTTACAGCGAACGCCAACTTGAGGAAACGATGGTTGATTTCTGGGCAAATCATTTCAACGTATACTCCCGAAAGGCTGCAACACGTTGGTTCATACCCAGTTACGAGCGCGATGTTTTGCGCAAAAATGCTCTGGGAAACTTTAAAGACCTTGTCACCGGAACCGCACAGCACCCGGCAATGCTTTTCTACCTTGATAATTTTCAAAGCGTTTCGCCAAACTCAAACAATATCGGTAACCGAAGACAGCAGAATGCGATGCGAAATGGATCGCTCACCCCGCGTGCAAGACAAAGGCTAAAGGACCGCGGTTTAACAGATGAGCAGATCGACCAGAGATTAGAGCAAGCAAAAAATGTTCAGAACCAGCAAAACCAGCGCGGTATAAACGAAAACTATGCGCGCGAACTAATGGAGCTGCATACGTTGGGCGTTGATGGGGGCTACACGCAGGAAGATATAACGGAAGTCGCGAAAGCGTTTACCGGCTGGACGATCTTTGATCCGCGCGGCTACCGCAAAACTGCGGGAAACGAAATTCAGGGTAATGATGACCAACAGGTCGTTCGCCAGGCACGACAATTCGGAATTTCGCCGGATACCGAATCGGGAAAATTCGTATTTGTCGACAGACTTCATGAACAAGGCGCAAAAACCGTTTTAGGTCAAAAAGTAAATGAAGGCGGTATGAAAGATGGTCTGAAAGTGATCGAAATACTAGTTTCTCAGCCTTCAACTGCAAAATTTATCGCTAAGAAATTGGCGGTTAAATTCGTAAACGACAATCCAAGCGACGCACTGGTAGAACGAGTCGCAAAAGTATTTCAAGATTCCAAAGGCGATATAAAGTCGACGCTGCGGGCATTGTTTAACGACAAGGAATTTTTCGCACCCGAAAATTATCGTGCAAAGATCAAAACGCCTTTTGAATTATTGGTCAGCTCGCTTCGGGCGCTAAACGTGGAAACAAATGGAAGCAATGGATTGATCGCGCTTCTCGATCGGATGGGCGAACCGCTCTACGGCTACCAGGCTCCAACCGGTTATCCGGATACAGCACAGGACTGGGTTAACACGGGAGCACTTCTTGAGCGAATGAATTTTGCAGTTGCGCTTGCGTCAAACCAGATCCCACAGACAAAAGTCGATCTGCAGCAATTTGCAGGAAACACCACTGAAGCGATCCTCGAAAAAAGCATCGCGCAAATTCTAAACGGCCAGATCTCTGCCAATACAAAAAAAATGCTGCTAAAACAAATTCAGCAGCCTTTACCTGAGATAAAACTGGAAAGTAAAACCATGGCCGACGATGATGACGCCGATTTTGGCGAGATGCAGAATGAAAGGCCGCGCGCACGAAATCAACAGGCGAGACTTTCCAAACCAAAAGGTGATCCTGAAGTATTTAAGGTCGTCGGGCTGATAATCGGATCGCCGGAATTTCAAAGACAATAAAGGTAGATCTATCAATGCGTTACCCCCGAAAACAAGTATCAAGCCTCTCCTCTTTGATCCTTATCCCATGCCTCTTGTTAGCGCCATCGTGTGCAAGGGCAAACGAGGCAAGTTCATCATCGACGAAAGCAGACAATCTACGGCTTGCCGCAGACTATTCTAAGTCGATGAGAGGACTTTCGATACTCGTAATGCAGGATGGAAAGGTTGTCTTTGAGGAATACCACAATGGGCATTCCCAAGGCGCAAAACAAATGCTTGCAAGCGGCACGAAGTCGTTTTCGGGAGTTATGTGTGCGGCGGCAATTGAAGATGGTCTGATCAAGGGTTTTGATGAAAAAGTTTCGGAGACGATCGTCGAATGGAAAAGCGACCGACGCAAATCAAAGATCACGATTCGCGAATTGCTTTCGCTAACCAGCGGTATTGAAACGGGATCGATCGGCAAACCGCCAAAGTATTCAGATGCCGTGAAGTTTGAATCCCGATACGATCCCGGAACAACCTTTGAATACGGTCCGGTGCCTTTTCAGATCTTCGGCGAGGTTATGAGGCGAAAGCTAATGTCGCGAAACTTATCTGTTTTGGATTACTTAAAACAAAGAATTTTTGCGCCGATCGGTTTAGAGATCGCTGACTGGACACTTAAGGAAGGACAACCGGATCTTCCGAGTGGAGCCTATTTGACGACACGGGAGTGGGCGAAATTCGGCGAGCTTTTATTAGATGAAGGTAAGTATAAAGGCAAACAAGTGTTAAGGGGATCTTTGTTAAGGGAACTTTCCAACGGCTCAAAAACGAATCTGAATTATGGCATAACATTTTGGTTAAATGCATCTTCCAATAGCGGAGCCAATATCGCAAAGAATGAAAACCGACGCGGGAAAACGCTGAGACGATTGCTGAATTATACGCCGGAAACGGAAAAAGTAAGCCTCGAGGGATTCGGCAGCAATTTACCAAGAGATATCTATGCCGCCGCAGGCGCAGGAAACCAAAGGCTGTATGTTGTCCCTTCAAAGAATATGATCATCGTCAGACAAGGAAGGCAGGCAAAATTTGACGATCACGAGTTTTTAAGTCTTCTGCTACCGGGCAGGAAATAAACAAAGGCCAAATCAATTTTTAGTGCGTCTAAAACAGTGAATTAAGAAAAAACCCTTTTGGGATTGGGAGTTGAGAGAATGGATAGAAGATATTTTTTGAAATCAAGCGGAGTGGCGCTGGCAAGCTTTGGACTGATGGGAGCAGCACCTGAATTTCTGCATCAGTTTGCTCATGCCGCATCAAATGTTGATCAATACGGAAAGCGCAAAATTTTGATCAATATTTTTCAAAGGGGTGCGGTAGATGGATTAAATATGATCGTCCCTTACGGCGAAAGTGAGTATTACAGTCTGAGACCATCTATAGCAATTGCAAAACCGGGAAAAAACAACGGCGCAATTGACCTCGACGGATTTTTTGGTCTGCACCCTTCGCTTAAGTCGCTCGAACCCTTCTGGGCTGGTAAGCAACTCGCCATCGTCCAATCTGCCGGCTCTCCCGACAATACGCGGTCGCACTTTGACGCACAGGACTATATGGAATCCGGAACTCCGGGGTTTAAAGCGACACGGGACGGTTGGCTAAATCGCACATTGCAGAATAGTGCGTCTGAAAAATCTTCGCCGTTTCGCGCAGTCTCAATGACCCGTCAGATCCCGCGCACAATGATGGGCCGATATCCGACAGTTGCGATGACAAATCTTGAAACCTTTTCAATTCGCGCCGGCGCTTATACTAATAGTGTGCAAGGAGGGTTTGAAGGTCTCTGGCAGCAGGAAGCTACGGATCGGTTGAGCGAAACAGGTAAGGAAACTTTTGAAGCAGTAAACTACCTGAAACAGGCAAATCCTTCGCAATATCGCCCCGAAAATGGTGCTCGATATCCGGCCAATGAACTCGCGAATTCGCTAAAACAAATTTCGCAGTTGATAAAGGCGGGCGTTGGTTTGGAAGTCGCATTTGCAGAGATGGGTGGTTGGGACACGCACCGCGGACAAGGCGGCTCTCAGGGCCAACTCGCAAACCTGCTGCGTGGCTTTGGTCAGGCAATTTCGGCTTTCGCAACAGATCTTGGAACCCGTATGGACGATGTCGTTATTTTGACAATGTCTGAGTTTGGGCGAACGGCTCGTCAGAATGGTTCTGCCGGAACCGATCACGGTCACGGTAATTCAATGATGATCCTTGGAAACTCCGTAAAAGGCGGCAAGGTTTACGGCGATTGGAAAGGGCTTGGGTCAAGCGAGCTTTATCAAGGACGCGATCTTGCAGTGACGACCGATTTCCGGGATGTTATGGGCGAAGTCGCTTACAAACATCTTGGAAGCAAAGATCTATCAGAAATTTTTCCGCGTTATTCAATCAATCCTTCGAAATTCAAAGGTTTTTTGAGCTAAGATCCCTTCAATTAAGCGGCGCGGAAAATAGAAAAAACCCGGTTTCGACCGGGTTTTTTCATTATTGAAAATTGATGATTTAAAATAAAGCGAGCGGCATTTGCGCCGCTCTTGGTAGGCCACCTTTTAGGTGATTGTGACAGGAGTAAAGCAACGCCTATCTTTCGATAAACGATATTGCCGGGGGATAATAGAAAGGTCCAAAAGTCTTTAATGATTTCGCATCAAAATGTTTTCTCGCACCACAATTCAAACATGCGCGATATGAAGCACTCCGATTGGTAAAAGGACGGGTCAAGATCTTGTGCCAACATCCGAATACTTTTCCCACCAAACCGATCTTTTGACCAAAGGCACCGTCTGTCTTATTTATGATTGCTTCTGCTATACGACCTTGATCCAAAATTGCTTCCATTTTAATTTCCTCCTCGCATTTAATTTCAATGCGTTCTGATAAATAGAACGAATATCGGGGAAAGTTTTGCAATAACTGGGATGAAAACCTGCCGGATTGGTTGTCTTACAAGCGTAAATCTATATATGGCACAACTTTAGTTTGCGACTAACGTTTACCGTATTTCTGGCATATAATTGGAAATATTCTACATTTTGAGGTGCAATGTGATTAAAATGCTTTCCAAGTTTCTTATAACGTCGCTCGCAGTTTTTGCCTTTTCGATTTCAACATTTGGCTGGGATGAGGTCGGCCACAAACTAACGGCGTATATCGCCTGGGATCAAATGACTCCGGATACACGAAAAACAGTGACCGACATCCTGCTTAATGCTCCGGAAGACTCGCATCTTAGCGTACTCTATGATTTATATAATTCCCGATCTAAGGCAGCAAAGGAACGCGAACTATTCATGTTTGCAAGTATTTGGAGTGATGTAATTAAGAATCGTCAGTTTGAGACTCGTTTTAAGAAATATAATCAAACGACCTGGCATTATTCTGATATTTTTTGGAAACAAGAAAATGGGAAAGCGGAAGAACTCCCGGATTTCGTAGGCGAAGGCGGCGTGGCTGTACCGAAATTATACGAAGTTGAGAAAACATTAAATAATAAGGACGCAACAAAAGCGGAAAAGGCGATCGCGCTGGCGTGGTTTTTGCACATTGGCGGCGATATACATAATCCGCTTCACAACGCATCACGTGTTACCGCAACTGAACCTGAAGGCGATCAGGGCGGCAATTTGGTTACATTACGGGAACAATCACCCGAAGGCAGTTTTCGTGTAAATCTTCACGGTTATTGGGATTCGAGTATCAGAAACTCTACTCCGCGCAAGAATGACGCGTGTGATCTTGATTATTTATCGCCCATCGCAAAGGATATTGAAAAACGCTATCCTTATACAAAAATGAAAGATCACCTCGATTTGGGCGACTATAAGAGCTGGAGCCGGAAGGGTTTTGATCTGCTAAGTGGTTTTGTTTACACTTCGGAAATAATAAGAAACCAGATGCCGTCCGAAAAATACAGAAAACGCAGTTTTAAAACCTCGGAAAAACAAATTGCGCTCGCAGGGTATCGATTGGGCAGCACGTTGAACAATATCTTCGGTAAATAGATTCGGTAAGTATATGAATCCACAACACATATTAGAATATTTTGTAAACAGAAGGGATACGACGGTCGATTTAATCCGGGAGGTCGTCGATATAGAATCTCCGTCTTACGACGTTGAGCGAAGTAGAAAAGCAGTTGATTGGATCGAAAGTAAAACACTGGAGATCTCAGATAACTTTGAAACTGAACGCATTTTCGCGGAGGGATTTGGCGATCATTTGATAATCCGGGCATTTTCGGAGAGTGAACTCAAACCGCTATTTATTCTGGGGCATTCCGATACGGTTCATCCGGTTGGCGCGATAAATCAGAACCCGACACGGATCGAAGACGGAAAATTGTTCGGCTGCGGCACATTTGATATGAAGGCAAATATTGTCGTATTGCTCGAAGTGTTCCGAATGTTTACAAAATATGGACTGACACCAAAACGACCGATAAATGTTTTGATCTCCTGTGATGAAGAAGTTGGAAGCGATACCGGGCGAAAGTATGTCGAAGATGAGGGAAAGAAAGCGGAATGCTGTTTCGTTTTAGAACCTTCCGCGTCAGGAAAAGTAAAAACGGGACGAAAAGGGACTGGAAGTTACGTCTTGAAGACACATGGTATTCCATCTCATGCCGGCTTAGATCCTAAGAAAGGCGCGTCTGCGATACTTGAAATATCACGTCAAATTGAAAAGCTCCATTCACTTACGGATTTTGAGACCGGAACTACGGTTTCAGTCGGCATGATAAAAGGCGGAACTGCAATGAATGTAATTCCGGCCGAAGCAGAATGCTCGATTGACGTCCGGTTTGAATCACTTGATGAAGCAAATCGAATTGAACGCGAGCTAAATAGTCTTGAGCCGTTTGATGAACGGGTGTCTGTTGAATTGATCGGCGCGGTAAATCGTCCGCCAATGGAACGGACGGACGGCGTCGTAAAACTTTTCGAAACTGCCAGGGCGATCGCCAGGACTTTTGATTATGACCTGGAAGAAACTCAGGTTGGCGGTGCTTCTGACGGAAATTTTGTCGGAGCACTTGGCGTTCCGGTTTTAGACGGTTTGGGAATTGCCGGTGACGGCGCGCATACGCTCGAAGAATATGTCTTTGTTGATGATATACCGAATCGCGCCGCGCTTTTGGCAAAAATGCTTTTGGAAGTTTAGAATTTATTCTTAATGACTGCCCGTAAAATAAAAAAAACTCGCGCTCCAAGGAACCGCACCCTTGTTTTAACCAAAACCGAAGCCGCAGCGTTTAGAAAAAAGATCATAAGGGTCCATAAACCCTCCCGCCTTGGTGAAATTAGGAATAAGATCATCTGCGGCGATACGTTTTCGGTGATCGAAAATCTCCCGAATAAAAAGTTTGATCTCCTTTTTTCCGATCCTCCGTATAATCTGAATAAAACTTTTGGCAGGAATTCATTTAAGCAAACTTCTCTCGAGGCTTACGAAAAATGGCTCGACTCCTGGCTCGCAAAATGCGCGAAACTTCTCAAGCCGACCGCCTCGATCTATATTTGCGGCGACTGGCGCTCCGCTTCAGCGATCCAAAGGATCGGGATGAAGCATTTCACACTTCGAAACCGGATAACATGGGAACGGGAAAAAGGCCGCGGGTCTAAAACAAACTGGAAAAACGCTTCCGAAGATATTTGGTTCTTTACCGTTTCAGACAAATATTATTATGATGTGGACGCAGTGAAAGTTAAGCGAAAAGTGATCGCTCCGTATAAAGAAAATGGCAAACCAAAAGACTGGGAGAAAAGTGAAAACGGGAATTACCGTTTAACTTCGCCCTCAAATTTATGGACTGATCTTACGGTTCCATTTTGGTCGATGCCTGAAAATACAGATCATCCGACACAAAAACCCGAGAAACTCCTCGCAAAGATCATTCTTGCAAGCACAAAAAAAGGTGATCTGGTTCTTGATCCGTTTTTGGGAAGCGGAACAACTGCGGTTGTCGCAAAAAAATTGAAGCGAAATTTTGTCGGAATTGAAACTGATGAATCATATTGCCTGATCACCGAGAAGCGTCTTTTAATTGCTGAAGATGACAACTCGATTCAGGGCTTTTCGGACGGCGTTTTCTGGGATAGAAATTCGCAGGTAAAACGAAATCATTACTGAATCCAATTTAGAATATCTGCGACAGCATTTACCAGCGCCTGAAGAACTAGACGTAGAAACCGGACGGCGATCCGGATAAAATTAAAAACCATTTAGTACCCAATATTATGCTAACTGATCTTGAAATTGCTCAAAAAGCTTCTCCAAAACACGTTTCTGAAATCGCTGAAATGATGGGATTAAACGCAGACGATCTGGACATTTACGGAAGCCCTTTCGTCGGGAAACTTCGGCTTGATGTTCTAAAAAAACTTAAAGACCGTCCAAACGCGAAATACATTGATGTCACCGCAGTTACACCAACGCCACTCGGTGAAGGAAAATCTACAACGCTTGTCGGACTCGGACAGGCTATGAAGCATATCGGAAAGCGATCCGTGATCTCGATGCGGCAACCTTCGCAAGGTCCGACTTTTGGAATAAAAGGCGGGGCCGCAGGAGGCGGCTATGCCCAAGTGATCCCGATGGAGACATTTAACCTTCATCTGACAGGCGATATTCACGCTGTGACCGCTTCAAATAATTTACTTGCAGCAATGATCGATAATAAATTGATGCGCGGCAACCCCTTAAACATTGACCCGCACAGCATTACGTGGAAGCGTGTGATGGATGTCAATGATCGTGCGTTGAGAAATATCGTTGTCGGACTCGGCGGAAAACTCGACGGAGGAGTGCCTCGTGAAACGGGGTTTGATATTGCGGTTGCATCCGAAGCGATGGCCATCCTAGCATTGACCACTTCCCTCCAGGATATGCGAAAGCGTTTTGGAAGGATCGTTATCGGCTCGACAAATGATCGAAAACCGGTAACCGCAGAAGAAATCGGTGCGGCCGGTGCAATGACAGTTTTGATGAAGGATGCGATCCGTCCGACCCTGATGCAAACTCTGGAAAATACGCCTGCACTTGTTCACGCCGGACCGTTTGCAAATATAGCGCATGGAAACAGCAGTATTCTCGCTGACCTGATCGGAATAAAATGCGGCGACTATTTACTTACAGAATCGGGGTTTGGTGCAGACATCGGAGCGGAAAAATTCTTTAATATAAAATGCCGTTACAGCGGCCTCAAACCGGACGCTTGCGTTTTGGTTGTAACTGTTCGCGCGTTAAAAACGCACAGCGGAAAGTATAAAGTTGTAGCCGGAAGGCCGCTGCCAAAAGAAATGCTTGAGAAAAACGTCGCCGATGTTGAAGCCGGTGCGGCAAATCTTAGAAAGCAAATCGAAAATATTAAGATCCATGGCGTTACGCCGGTCGTCGCGATAAATGCGTTTGACAGCGACCATGCTGAAGAGATCGAGGCGATCAAACGGATCGCTGTAGAGGCGGGCGCGATCGGGGCGGCGGTTTCTTATCATTGGCAAAAGGGCGGTGAGGGAGCGACGGAACTAGCGGAATTAGTAGTCGAGGCGGCTGAGGCACCAAGCGAATTTAAGTTCTTGTACGATCTGGATCAGCCGATAACGGACAAGATCGAGGCCATCGCAACCAAAATTTACGGCGCAAAGCGGGTAAGATATTTTCCTGAGGCAGCAAAGCAAATTAGGGGTTACGAAAAGAACGGATTTGGGAATTTACCAATATGTATGGCAAAGACGCATTTGAGCAT
>JBGTEI010000564.1:0-8642 GCA_041747875.1 Pyrinomonadaceae bacterium
GGCTTTTTTGTGTTCAAGCAGCGATCAAAAAATAAAGCCGCTTTATCGGAAAGAATGATTTAAATGGCGATCGGCTTTGATTGTAATGTATATTTGAAATTCGATTCTTAGACAAATATTTGCTAAGAGAAAATGAATCAAGAACCTGTATCTAATCAGGCACCAACTTACACCTTACGGGGAATAAGAATGTTTTTCCTGTGGTTCGCCGCAAGTTTTCTTCTCATCGCAGTTGGTTTCGCTGTTTGGAATCTTTACCAGATTCTAACTTTTGAAAAGACCGAAGGCACTGTCGCCTCGATCGGCGTTTTTCGGACGGGCGGTAAAACACCGTCAACAATTTATGACATTTGGGTCGGATTTCGCGCCGGCAAATATCAAATTTACACGCGCGGCGGAAAAAGCATCTTCTATAAACCGTATGATAAAGGCGACAAAGTCGTCATCTATTTCGATCCGCAGAATCCAAACGACGTTTTCATCAATAGTTTTGGCACTATCTGGTTTGTTCCAACCCTACTCTTCTTGATCGGGATTATTCCCCTTTTTGTAGTAATGCCGGGGAAGGACGATATCAAAACAATTTATAAAAGACTGACTCTGTAAAGGCAGTTCGCCTAAAACGACAAGTAATCCAGCAAAAAGTGAAACCCGGTGTATTCATCGAAGGAGGATCCGTCGCTTTTTACACGAATCAAACGTCGAAATACTAAGTCTTTTGTTCGACTCCTTCAGAGTCGGGGCCTACATGTGAAAATACCCGGGGTTGCGCTCCCGGAATCGCTTCACCCCGGGCTATATTGTTTGTCGCCGCCCGCGACTCAGACATTTTGAAATATTGCGGCGATCTAGACGATCGCAATTTCCGCTGATCTATTTTTCTTTTCTACTCTTCCTTCCAACCCAATATCTCATCGACCGAGGTTTGCGTGATCGGATGATAACCGGGGCGTGCTTTTTTGTAGATCTCTTTTGCGCGATCTTTTCCTTCGGGTGTTTTTGCGAGCTCGTCAAAAAGCGGTTTGACAAATTTTCTGCGTCCGACAGTTGTCAGAAATTCTTCGAGCCGCGCTTCGGCCGGTTCATATCTATGTTTGATAGCAAGCATCAGCCAAGCAAATGCGATTTCGGAATTCCCGGCTTTTGTAAATGAAAACGCAGCATCGAGCTCGGTCATTTTTTCGGTTGTCAGATCGGCCGGAAGAGCGCCAAGGAAATGAAGCCATTCCTGCGTCGTCCAGTTTTTTGTGTCGAGTTCTTTTGCCGGAGTTTTTCCATCGAGCCAGCTTTTTGCCTGTTCATCAACCTTTACAAGCGCATCCGATTTTGGCTGCGGAGCGGTTTTTGGTAAGCCCGGTTTGTTTATCCATTCATCGATCTCTTCATTTGTTACGACACCCGGATTCTTTTCGATTAGATATGCGGTAAAGGTTTCGGTCGTAATACTTTGAAATCTGTACTTCGCAAAATAGCCTTTTACAAATTCGTCAAACTTTTCGCGGCCAAACTTCTCTTCCAGATACCTTAAAAACAGCGCGCCTTTTTCATACGGAACACCCGTAAAACCTTCATCCGGATCACGCCCCGTAAGATCTACGTGGAGGATCTGATCGGGTTCTTTCATTTCGGCGATTTCGTCTACGAGACCTTTGCGCCCGAGCGTCGCTTCCATTTCGCTGCGCGGTTTTCCGTAAACTGCTTCCTGAATGCGGTATGTAAGATATGTTGTAAAACCTTCGTTGAGCCAAAAATCGCGCCATGTCGCATTTGTTACAAGATTTCCGGACCAGGAGTGAGCGAGTTCGTGCGCGACGAGCGAGACCAGACTTTTATCCCCGGCCAGGATCGTCGGCGTTGCAAATGTCAGCATCGGATTCTCCATTCCGCCAAATGGAAAACTCGGCGGCAGAACGAGCAGATCATATCTTTCCCAGGCATATTCGCCGTATATCTTCTCCGTCTCTTCAACCATTTTTTCGGTGTCCGAAAGTTCGCTTGCCGCTTTCTCTACAACAGAAGGTTCGGAATAAACTCCCGTGCGTTTTCCGAGCGAACGAAACTCCAGTTCACCAACGGCAATAGCGATCAGATACGAAGGGATCGGATGCGTCATCTTAAATTCGTATTCACCTTCGCGAGCCTTTTCCTGTGAATTCCCTTCGGCGCTCAATACTGCAAGAAGACCTTTTGGCGTGCGGACTTTCGCTGAATATGTGACGCGGATCTGCGGAGAATCCTGAAGCGGTATAAAGCTTCGTGCGTGGATCGCCTGCGCTTGTGAAAACATAAACGGCGTTTTCTTTCCCGCCGTTTGTTCGGGCGTAAGCCATTGCAGACCGGAGGCTTTTGGACTCGTCGAATATGAAACGCGAACTCTGTCGGCATCTTCGGGCAGTTCTACGGTCAGCGAAGAACCCAGGATTTTATCTGCTTCACCGAGTTTGAATTGAGCGTCTTTGTAGGTTTTTCCGCCGTCATCTGATGATTCGGTTTTCTCGATGTTTAGATCACGCGTATCAAGGATCAATGGAGCTTTCCCGCCGTCTTTGCCTCGTTCAAAACTCAAGACCGCAGTTCCTTTGATCATCTTTTCTTCAAAAAGAACGTCCCAATCAAGATCCACGTTGGTTACTTTTATCGCTTCCGGGTTTGCGAATGAATGAACATCCTTTGCGAGTTCACCCGCGTTTTCAGAGGTGTTGGTTTGAGGTTTACCATTTGGCTTTTCCGTTGTTTTACAAGCGAGGCCGGCTCCGATAAAAACAAACACAAAAAACATTGCGAATATCTGCACGATCTTCATTGTTAGGTTCTCCGGTTGAATCAGTTTTTGCTCTGATTATACGGCTAACCTTATCAAAATGCGATACCGTGAAAAGCTCATAGAAAAGAGGCTGTCTGAATTGTACGTAGAGCTAGCAAACCGGCAAGTTTTTGGTGCTTTTCCAATTATGAAAACGAGGCTGTCTGAAAAGCGTAACGCTGTCGTCTCGACGGCTGTCCTGAGAGCGTCTCGCTCTCAGCCCGGCGTAGTAGTTGGCCATATTTGAGGCGGCAAGATGCCGCCGCTACAGCCACCGGGACGGTGGCGCTACGCTTTTCAGACAGCTTCCACTTGTGAACGGCGCAGATCTTCCTATTAATCTTTTTTCTCCGCGGCGGCTACCATTTTAAGAAATGCCTCTTCTTTCGGCGTGAGTTTTATATCCTCAATTTTTAGCTCCGGATCCGGTTTGTACCAGAAAAACTGCGAGTAAAAAGCGTTTAATAGCGGTGATTTGAATGCGTAGCCGCGAATCGCATATGCAAAATTACGAACGATCTTGAGTTCGTCATCGGTCAAACGTTTGAGGTCTTCGTCTGTAGTATATTCGCCGGGCTCGACACGGAAATACTGATAGAAATTATCGCCGAGTTCTCCGCCGTCGGTACATCGGTCAGGATCGAGACACATTTTCGAAGACCAGCCGACGCTCCAGTTAAACTCGCCCATCGAAATGTCATTAAACGGCTGAAAATTCTTTTCCTTGAGCGAAAGATAGCCATTTTGCAGCTGCACGAGCTTATGGACCGGTTTGTCGTCTTCAATAAGACTGGCGATCGGTTTGCTAAACGTTCCTTTCCCGACGATCTCCCAATTCGCTTCGGTTCCGTCTTCGCGGAAACTCAGCGGAATAAAGAATACGCCACGGTCAGGATGAATTTGCAGTTCAAAATCATCGATCTGTTTATTCGCCCAGCGTTTTCCGGTCGTGATCTGGTAATCGAAATCTCGTTGCGTTTCCACCGAACCACCGCCTTGAAAACGGTAGGTGTGGAGTACCTTATTGAGTCCTTTCTTAAATGTAACCGGGAAATAATAAACATAGTCATAACCCGCAACTTCGTCGTCATCCGCGCTCTTAAATGAACTTTCGCTCATTTTCTCGATCTTGAAAGGAATTGTCTTCCCGTTTACATTTACCGTAAATTTCGAGATCCGCGGGTGCTCGCCTTTTTCATCAACATCACCCATCGCCGGCGGAGTCACAAAACCAACTATGACCGTTTTTTCTTCATCTGGATTGTAGAATTCGAAATCAATATCAACATCTACAAATTCAAAATCGACGATGTAAAACTTCAATATCTCTTTCTTTAAGCTGACCTGAGTTTCCTGCATCGGAACCAGAGTTCCGCCCTGCGCGTAAAAAACGCCGTCATTGGCGAAAGCGAAGTTGGCAAGAATGGAGATCGAGATCGCGGCGATCAGAAGTATTTTCGTTTTCATACGTTTATATAAAAATCTAAGTTAATTTATTAACGAAGCAGATCGTTGTTTTTGCAGACAGATTTGAATTTTAGCGGAGTTTATCTTTTTCTTACAATATCACCCATGCGAATTGTTCCGGCTTCGACCACTTTGGCGTTGATCCCGCGCAAATGTAGTTCTCTGCCGACCGGGGAATTTACAAATTTCATCGCTTCGAGTCCAAATCGTGAAACAAACTTCTTACATCCGGTATGCGGGATCGGAGTGACCTCAACGACGGCCAAGCCGATCTTGAGTTGAGAACCGATGGCTAAGTTTTCATCACTTAGATCAAAATCAATGTACAGCTGATCACCGGCAAGCGGCCATCGGGACCGGTCTTGCGCGACCAGCGCTGCCGCGCGCGAATTCATAATATTGAGCTGCATTTCGGGATGACCGAAACCATCGTTCGTCCGCGAACTCCCGCGTGTTTTCCAATTGTCCCCGATCAAACCAAGTTCAAGATCGAGCTCAGCTTCGTCTAATATTTTCCGTTCGTCAACGTCAGGACGACAAACGATCAAATCCAAAACACCATCATCTTTTGGCGCTTTTGTTATAAGATCCAAACCTGCCTCGAGTTGTTCCGCAGTCAAATGTCGAATTTCCATAACTACCGATTATCTCTATTCCACGGAGTTTTTCCACCCAAAACGTTTGTAAAACTATGGACCGGTGTAAAAAACGTACGATAGATCTTGATCCTTGTTTTGCTTATGATCTTTCTTTCCAGCCACTTTCGGAGGATATATTTATCGATTATATCCTCCCCGATCATAACTCCCGTTCCGGCGGTCGGTGTTACTACAAGGTCTACCCAACCCATCCGGTTTGGACCTTCACGGTCATAAAGTCCGACATTTCCGATAGAAGCCTCGCTAAGTGGTCCAACTTCAAATTGCGTACTCCAAACGGTTGACCACAGCATCGCCTTGAATCGGCTTTCCCAGTATTCTTTTGATCTGCCAAACTGCTGACGTTTAGCTTTGTCGCTGTTGTTTACAAATATCCTGCCGGTTGCCGCACCTTGAAGCGGATGCGCGAAATAATTTGTAGCCGTACTGTCACCATCTCGCCATCTTCCGAGGTTCTTAACTGACATTCGCCAATCTGCAAAAAATGGTCCTTTGAGTTCTCTTCTGGTTTTTATCTGGATCATTCTAAACCCATGTTGAAGTCCGAGGAAGTATAACGATTGAGCTAACGCCGGTTTCCAGTGAAAACGGTCAAATGCGCCCGTCTGAGCTGAATTTGGATCATCTTCCGTTTTGCCAGGGAACACAGCTTTCGGCGAAATCATAGATTCCTCACGTGTTCGAAATTCGGCCTTCAAGAACATATTGCGGGAGTTGCTAGTTTCCAAATATCTTGTCGCGGATGTATCGAGATCCGCAAGAATGCTGTTTTTTGGTTGTTGATCTCCGTTATCGAAAGCTTCACAAACTTTCTCCGGCCTATCTAAAGAGGATTCGGGCTTACTTTCAACCGACTGATCGTAATTTTCCTGTGTTTGGGCTTCATCGCATTCCGGCTTTCTCGTGACGCATTGTTGAGACAATGACGCGATATGCCCCAAAAGGGTGATGATCGATAAAAGCAGCATTCTGCCCAATATTTGTTGATTTCTGTAGTGAGATCTCATGTAATAAAAGCGATAACTAAAAAGGTTTGAAATAAGCGATCGCGAATGAAAGCTAAAATTAGGGCACGATGCCAATTCGCGGCTCTTCAAGCGGCAAATCCACCATGATCGGGCTATGATCAGAAACACGATTTTCGACCGCTTCCGGGATCAGAGATAAAGTTCTTCCCGCATGCGGCGCAAATCGATACGAATCGTCATCTTCATCCGGCTCCGTCAATCGAAATGGTTTAACAAAAAACCAATCGAGCTTATATTTCCCAATAAATTTTACGGGACGTTTCACCTCATAAGTGGTTACAAAGCCTTTACCGGCACGTTGATTTGAATTTGCCAGTGTCCCTGCAAACCCATTAGACGTGCGGTCGGGATCACCGCGGAAGTCAAATGTGCCTCCATCGGAAAAACGAAAATCTTCGAGTGTACTAAAGAATTTCCTTGCTGGGTTTGGCGCGAGAAAGGGTATGTCCTTTACCGTTGGGTCTCCCTGCGTTCGTCCGAGACTTGAAGCGCTCATTAGCGCATCTTCAAAAATACCAATACCGAGTGCATACTTGATCCCTTTTGTCAGCCAAAATTTCGGATCCCCAAAGCGCTTAACAAGTTCGCGCTGAATAGAAGTCGGCTTGAGATTTTTTCCGGACGTATTCATGTCTCCGGTTAGGATCACCGGATGTCCGGTATTTTTGATCTGCGCGAGGATCTCGTTCAGCTGTTTTACCCTCCCGCTTGGCTCGGCGCGATTCTCAAGATGGGTAGCAACGATCGTCACACGCCCGGCGGGTAATCGGGGATCTGAAATATCCGCATAAAGCGTTGTTCTCCCGCCACGCCTCACTTCTCGCAGCGTCTCTTCAAGAAATACTTTCTTGCTGACCTCTCTTTTACCTTTTTCAAGAATACTCGGACCATTCTTTTCACTTCCAAACCAATCATAAGGCTTGTGCTCAAATGGGATAAGACGCACATTCTCAAGCTTAAACCGACTCAATATCGCGACTCCGTGAAGTCCTTTATAGCGTTCGCCGTCTACCTTAATTAAATCCAGAGCTTCATTTTCTTCAGTCGTTTTTGTCTTTTGCTTTCCGCTCAGATAGACGGGGCTAAGCTCAATAAACTGAACGCCAAATGCGTAATTCATACGCAAGCTTTTCGCAAGATCGGCAGCAACATTTCTATAACCAGACCGCTTTACCCCCCAGTCCACCTCATTGAGGATTATAATATCTGCTGATTGCATTGCTTCAGCCTGCTCAATTATTTCAGCCCGGTGCTTGCTGCCCTTTGGGTACTTTTCTTCATCGAGAATCGCGGCAAATTTGACAACATCTGTAAGTGCCGCCTCGATCGCCTCATACTCTAAACCGCGTTCGATGTTCCAAGTAACGACGCGGAGGTATTCACCCAATGCAATCGACCGCGCAAAATTTAATCCCTCATATGAAGAATGGTTGTTGTCGACAAACGGATTTGTCAATAGTTTACTGAGTTTTTGCTGTACGGGATCGGGAAGATCTTTTTCGGTATAGAGAGTTTTCAACTCCTCATACGAAAAAATACGGGGAGTATTTTCAGATCTTGCGATTCCCTGCATTTGAAATAATGCGAAAAAAATGACCAATGAAAAAGATTTAAGAAGAGGTGCCCTGCCCGTAATCAATCTCCCGAAATATATAGATCCGCCAATTCCCATGATTCTCTTTCCCGCGCGATATCGATGAGGTTTCCACCCCATTTCCTTGTTTTTAAGAATAGTAACAAAATTATCTTTCCAGTGAGAAATAGAAGTAGGTCTCATGACGAACGTTGCTATTAAAATGCGGGATCACATGAGAGAAGAGGATCAATGGTTCTAATTTTCTACGTCAAATGACTTACTAACTGTTAGTTCATTTTCAACAAGAATATCCACTCTGTAGGTTCCTGTAAACCAGTCTTTTTCAGGTTTACCGGTAAAGGTTACATTGTCTTCCCCGTCTTTCAGTTTGTAACTGATCGATATGATCTTCGTATTCGGGCGAATTCCCTTTACTTTCACCGCGATGAAATTTAGCTTTACCATCACCGGTTTTGAGGATTTTAGGTCGACATAGCAGTATATAGGAATGTCTTTCGGAGAGAATACCTTTATATCTTCATCAATATTTCCATCTGAGTCTTTACGCGCAAGCGTAAGAGTAGCAGCCTTGGCTTCATCGGCTCCTTTGGTAAAACCCGTTTTTTCCGTCTGGGCGTACGCACCTGCGACACAAAAAGCGCAAAACAGCGCTATAAATAAAACCTTCATCTATCTCTCCTGACGCGATCGTTAAAGTGAAAACATTTCACGACTAGTTTAAAATGGTGCACTAAGTAGGTAATTGGTTGCTTCAATGATTATTATTGAGGTCGCGAAATAGGAAACCGAATAAACATCAAACAGCGAATTTTCTTATATAAATGCTTCGTTTATTCGGATCACAAAGTTAAGATAACGATTATGAAAAAAATTTCCCTGGTATTTTGTTTAGTGATCACAATTATGACGATCAATACTTTTTCGCAGGCAAAAGACGAAAAGATAAAAGACAGTATTCGCAAGGTAATGAGCGATCAGATGGACGCATGGAATCGCGGTGACCTCGAAGCATTTATGGAAGGATACTGGAATTCATCTGAGCTAAAGTTTATCTCGGGCGATAGAGTAACAAAAGGCTGGCAGCCGAC
>JBGTEI010000565.1:0-2913 GCA_041747875.1 Pyrinomonadaceae bacterium
TGATGAACCTTGGCGATCATTGCAGCTTTTCCGTCTTCGAGATTATTTATGATGAAGAGTTCCCAAAGTGGCTTATTGCGATCCATCACGGCGGTCATCTTTTCGCCGGCAATTTCCGCCAGATCTTGATGCGATACTTTCCCCCGCCGCTTTATCTCAAAAATATGATTCTTGATGTCGAAATCTTCGTCGAATTCCCACGTCGGGTGAGCAATATTAAATGGATCCGGAACGACCTTTTGCTGATACCGCGGTATCAAATGAAGACGATCCTGAATATGCTTGGTCAGAGCTTTTAGCGAAACCTTTCCTTCAAATACACTTGTACTTCCAATATGAAGCGGGCATTCCTTTTTTTCCAAATAAAGAAATGTCGCATCAAGCGAAGATAAACGTCGATTTAATTCGGGCTTCGTCATTTTGTTTCTTTTGCGGAAACTTCAGTTCTTTCAGTTTTTTCAACAAAACTGAGAATATCACTTGTTAATTGTGCCGGAACTTCCTCTTCAGGAATGTGACCGACCTTTTCGTAAACTTTCATTTCAGAATTCTTGATCAAGGAATTCATTTTATTACCCGCCTCAAGCGGTATTACCTGATCCTGATCGCCCCAGATAATAAGGGTCGGAATTTTTATTTCGCCGAGTCTATCCTCGATCGGATATTTGCCAAACTGCTGGCGTGCAAGCATCGCTGCCCTTTGTGCTTTGTCCGTTTTTAGAAGCTGATGATAATAATTTACTCTTTCATCGCTTACCTTAGTATCGTCGTAAAAACTCTTCTCAAGCCCCGAACGGACGATACCGGTTCCGGCAAGTGCAAGTGCGGTAATTCCTCTCCCGACGTAAGGCAATCGCGCATACCAGGGTGTAAGACCACTTCTTGATTCGAAATTAACTCCGGCACTATCTACCAAAATTAAACCGCTGATCATATCAGGCGCTTGCAACGTTGCGTTTAACGCAGTTTCGCCGCCCATCGAATTCCCTACAAGCCATGCCTTATCGATCTTCAAATGCGCAAGCAATCCATTGATCAATCTTCCCTGCTCACGTCTCGAATAATCTCCTTCCGGTTTGTCTGAAAATCCAAAGCCTTTCAGATCAACGGCGATCACCCGATATTTCTCAGCCAGCGGACCAAATACGTCTTTCCAGGTGTATGTCGATGAGGTATATCCATGGATCAGAACCAGCGGAACGCCGCTTCCTTTTTCCTGATAATGCAATTTTACGCCATCAATTTCTGCAAACTTACTGTATTCGGAATGCGGAACGCTCGGTCTTAATTCCTCAAATGAAACGTCCGCCGGGCGGGAATACCAGAAGACCATAAACGCAACAGCGCCGATCACGATCAGCGAAAAGGCAACTGACGCAATTTTCGTCAATATCTTCATTCGATATTAAAGCCGGTAATATCGTAGGACATAATGATCAGATCATGCGTCCGGTCATTTCGGTCGATGACGCAATCTGCCAGAAGTGCTTCCATTTTGAAACCAAGTTTTTCAAAAACCGTGATCGCGCCTCGCTGTGACGAGGCCATTCTCGCAACAACCTTTCGAAGTTTCAGATCACTTGCATAAGCGAACAGTTCGCTAGCCAGAATATTTCCCAATCCCATTCCGCGTACTTCCGGCGATAAAAGCAGGATCACCCCGCCTAAATGCCGCGTCCAAACCTGCTCTTCCGATAAAAGACTGCCGTGTCCGAGAAGTTTTCCATCCTTTTCTACAAGGATCGTATGTAAATTTCCTTCTTTGAGACGGCGGATCCAATCATCGACTGCGCTTTCCTTTGTAATATCGATAGCTAAAAAAAGCAGATCATCTTCAGGAAGCGATCTTGCAAATTCAAGCATTGCGTCGCGATCTCCGGCTTCCATAAGTCGAAGAGTAACATTTGCATCGCCGATCTTCGTTTTCCAGGGGTATTTTCTGCGAGTGGCGGATTCTTTTGCCATTTATTGCTCCAAAAAAGTTTTTTGTATTTCGCGAATTGCGGGCATTTATCCAAGTTTCAAAGTAGATCAATGCCCGCCAAATATAGCGCCCTGCAATTATAGCAAACTTTTATTTATCGTCACTCGAAGAACCGCTGCCAAGGATCGGCAACTGCGCTGCCATATCTAGCCAGCGTTTTTGAATTTCAACGTAGCTCTTCATCGTTGCCTGTGCAAAATCGGCCAATGCTGCGGCCGGCGATGAGTCATCGAGATTCATACCGTCTTTTACCGCTTTCATCATTTGAGCATTTTGCTCCGCAGCAAAATCAAGCCATGACATACGCATTTTTACAAATGTTTCAAGACCCTGCGCTGTCGCGCTTTGAACATTTCCGATAACATTCGGATTTGATAAACTCGCGCCCGATTGAACCGTTTTCATCAATTGCTCGCCCTGCTGGATCGCGATCTCAGACCATTGTTTTTGTGCTTCGACAAAACTCGCAGATGCCTGCTTCGCCCAATCAGCCAAAGCCGCTGTCGGTGCATTTTCTGCCATTCCTGTCACCTGACTGACCGTTTTAAAAACTACTTCATACTGCTTTGTAGTGATCTCTAGCCACATTTTCTGGGCATCGGTCAGCTGTTGAACAACGGATCTTGCCCAATCAGTTGAAACATCAGGCGCAGATCCCGATCGTTTTGTTTTCTTTTTTCCGCTCGCTGCCGCTTTTGGCCTTGCGATCGTTTTTCGCTTCGCCTTTAACGCAGGTATTGCAATTCTCTTCGCTGCGGTCTTTTTTGGAGCCGGCACTTTTGCTTCTACCTTCTTGCTTTCAGCAGCTTTTGGTGCCGCTTTTGCCGGTGTTTTTGCTTTTGCCGTTGTTTTAGCTTTCGGTGATGCAGTCGTCTTTTTCGCGGCTGCGGTTTTAGGGGCGGTTGCTTTCTTTGTCGTTGCCATAATAT
>JBGTEI010000566.1:0-3492 GCA_041747875.1 Pyrinomonadaceae bacterium
CCCGAGCAGATCTTTGCGATGAAATGGTTTTTCCATAATCATTTCGCCGGCAAGCAGTCGGCGTTTTAGCTACAAAAAAAGCAAGGCATCAAACCTTGCTTTTAAAACTATTCGTCGGGTAAGACATATATTCCAACCGCTTCCTGATCGTCGAATTCCTTTAGCATCACTTTGATGATCTCACTTTTTGCCGTCGGGACCGTTCTGCCGATGTAATCAGCATGAATAGGCAATTCACGATGTTCGCGTCCACGGTCGATCAAAACAGCGAGCTGAACCTTTTGCGGCCGGCCAAAATCCATCAATTGATCAAGCGCTGCCCGGATCGTTCGTCCCGTGTAAAGCACATCATCGACCAATATAATTTTTTTGCCGTCTATATCTGTGTCGAGTTCGGTGCGGTTAACGATCGGATTTGCACCGACGGTCGAAAGATCATCACGATAAAGCGTAATATCTATAATTCCAAATAACGGTTTTGTTCCTTCGAGTTCCTCGATCTTTTCGACGAGTGTTTCAGCAAGCGGAACGCCGCGTCTGCGGATCCCAACCAGATATAAATTATCCGCGCCCTGATTTTCTTCGACGATCTCAGACGCAAGTCTGGACATCGCCCGATTAATGCGCGCGCTGTCCATAATAATAGCTTTTTCGATAAATTTGATCTCTGACATATCCGTTGGCAAATCGTAGCAAAGGACGGCTTAAAGTTCAAAGATAAAGGCTGGAAGTTTTTGCTTTTCGAAATAATAATTTACCATCTATCAAAATCTGCGATGTCGAAACTATACAAAAATCTTTTACGCCCGATCTTATTTCGATTTTCTACCGAAACTGCGCACGAATTTGGAATTGCTGCGATGGAGCGCGGACTCGGTTCGAAATTTGCCCAAAATGCTGCACGTAAGCGGTTTTCGGTAAATGAATTCGGAAAGCTCGAAAGATTTGGAATAGAATTTTCAAATCCATTTGGGATGGCGGCCGGATTTGATAAGAACGGCATTGTCGTCAATCAACTCGCGTCGCTCGGCTTCGGTTTTGTCGAAGTTGGAACTGTGACCTACGAGCCCCAAACGGGCAACGAAAAGCCGAGGCTTTTTCGGCTTCCGGAAGATCACGCTTTGATAAATCGACTCGGTTTTAATAATCAGGGGACTGCAGCGGTGGTTGAACGTTTGAAAAAGATCGATCCGAGATGCGTTTTGGGTGTAAATATCGGAAAGAACAAAAACGTTGAGAACGACGATGCGATCGAAAATTATTTGAAAAGCTTTGATCTCGCGTTTGAAGTGGCAGATTACATCGCCGTAAATGTTTCCTCGCCGAATACTCCCAATTTGCGGGAACTTCAAAAGGCGGAGAACCTTGAGGATCTGCTCGGCGAATTACAAAAGCGAAATCGTAAGCTTTCAAAGGACGGGAAAGGAAAGAATGAGAAAAAAGAAAAGCCGCTTCTTGTAAAGATAGCGCCGGATCTCGATGAAGGGGAAATTGAAGCGATCGTTGATATTTCTTCACGGCTTGATATCTCCGGAATTATTGCGACAAACACGACGATAAGCAGACTAGGCCTAAAAACGGATCCGGGAATTGTAATCAGTCTCGGAAATGGCGGGTTAAGCGGGAAACCGGTTGCGGCGCGTTCGACCGAAGTGATCAGCCAAATATATAAGTATTCAAACGGGAAAATGCCGATCGTTGGCGTTGGCGGAATTTTTACCGCACAAGATGCGTTTGACAAGATATGCGCCGGCGCTTGTTTGGTACAGGGTTATACAGGATTTGTTTATCAGGGAATATCTTACGCAAGGGAAATAAACTCGGGGCTTTTAGAAATGTTGGAAGACAGGGGCTTTCAGAGTATTGACGAAGCGATCGGGAGCGTTGCTCAGGCGTAGAAGAAAGACTTTTTGCTTGAGAATGAGCTGATGAAGTCTCGTTTTATTACACTGGCGGGTGACGATAAGAAACACGAACTGATACTCTATTATATGGAGAACGTTTCCACTATAGGAACCGCGCTTCGAGATATTTTCGATAACGACGAACCATCTGAAATTTGGAAACAAATTTCGACGAAATTAAAAGTGCGTTCGCAAAAAAGGTTTGTCGTGAAATGACGGGCTTCTTAGTGCAGCTCTGATTTGACAGCAATGTCGCAAAGGTTATAATTGATTCCTTTGTATTTACGCTATTTGAAACCTTGAGTTATCTTGTTAGAAATGATCGTAGATTTAACAAAAATAGAGAATTCTCAGATCGAGTTTGACCTAGCTATAGAACCTGAGGATATAGAGTTTGAGAACGAATTCGCGAGATCACAAAAAGAGATCGCTTTTAAAGGTAAGCTCGACAATCGGGAAGCGTGGGCGATCGTCGAAGGCGATATTTTGGCCGAACTCGAATTAGCCTGCAGTCGTTGCCTGGGATGGGTAACAAGAAGTTTTGAAATAGAAGTTGAAACCGCGTTTGTTACGGCGGAAAACTTCACCGAAGAACGCGAGATCGAGTTAGAAGTAGAAGGTCTCGATGTATCGATTTTTGAAGGAAACAAGATAGACCTAGGGGAAGTCGCACAGGAGCAATTATTGCTTTCGATCCCGCCGCAGATCCTTTGTAAAGAGGATTGCAAAGGATTGTGTTTGGAGTGCGGAAAGAATAAGAATTTAGAGGGCTGTAAGTGCGATGAAGCGGAAGAAGATTCGCGTTGGTCAGCGCTTAAGAAGTTAAAAATTAAAAACGAAAAGTAAAAACAAGAAGGTTTTCTTGTTTTTCTATTTTGATAGGAGTTAGAAATGCCAAATCCAAAACGAAGACATTCAAAATCACGTACCCGAACCCGTCGTGCGCATGATTCATTAAAATTGCCCGATTTTTATCTGGACAAAGATTCCGGTGAGCCAATGCAGCCGCACCGAATCGATCCCAAAACGGGTATGTATAAGGGTCGAAAGATCCTCGATGTTAAAGAAGAAGCCTAAGAAAGTTGGCTGGAAGTTGACTGAAAGTTGGCTGGGAGTTGACTGAGAGTTGGCTGGGAGTTGACTGAGAGTTGGCTTGGAGTTTGGAAGAGTTCCGTATTCAGTAAACTCGGTTAACTCAGTAAACTCAATAAACTCAGCGAACTTTAAAAGATTATGAACGCAGGAATCATCAGCACCGGACATGATTATCCGGAAGGTGTTTTGACAAACGCCGATCTCGAAAAGATCGTCGAAACATCCGACGAATGGATAACAAGTAGAACCGGGATCAAGCAGCGGCGAAAAGCGGCTGACGACGAATATACGTCGCAATTTGCCGTTCGAGCTGCTCAAAAGGCTCTTGATAAAGCTGATATCGGCGTTGAAGACATTGAGATAATACTTTGTGCTACAACATCACCTGATCAGATTCTTCCTTCAACGGGTTGCCTGATCCAAAAAGAGCTCGGGGCAATAAATGCTGCTGGAATGGATGTTTTTGCGGCTTGTTCGGGATTTCTGTACGGCC
>JBGTEI010000567.1:0-4834 GCA_041747875.1 Pyrinomonadaceae bacterium
CGCGTGGGCGGCATCAAAGCAAAACTGTTTCCATCCGCAAACATCAAAATCGAGACTTCCCGTCCAATTAAACATTCTTCCAGTATGATCGTCTTCGCCACTTCAGAATCGATTAATTCGCCCGAAACCATCGAATTTATTGCCGCGATCCCCTCATTTCGGTCTTGCGCAACAACGACGCCTTTACCCGCAGCCAATCCGTCGGCTTTTATAACGACGGTCGAATATTCATCACCAAATAATCCACCGTTTAGGATTTCAATTGCTTCCGCTGCCGAATTTGCAACTGCATACGAGGCGGTAGGAATTCCGTGACGACTCATAAAATCCTTCGCAAATGCTTTGCTCGATTCTAGTCTCGCAGCCGCTTTTGACGGACCAATAATTGTAAGCCCGTGCCGCTCAAATTCATCTACGATCCCAAGTGCCAATGATGTTTCCCCTCCGACAAATGTTAGATCAATATCATTCTCTTTTGCGAAGTTTACAAGTCCGCCAATATCAGTTGGAGAAATATCAACACATTCAGCCAACTGCGAAATGCCCGCATTGCCGTTTGCACAGTAAACGATCACGTCCTTTCTGGTTTTCTTTATCGACCAGATGATCGCGTGCTCTCTGCCGCCAGAACCTACTACTAAGATTTTCATAATTAATTTCTTTTTTTGTCGCAAAAGGTGGCCTACCAAATACTTGACTCAATAAAAACTTGGGTATAAGTTTTTAAACGGATTTCGACGCTTATTCTTTTCCTCCGAAGATAAACGTGCAATTCAAATTTTGGAAAATACAATTACTATACTTTCACATCCTCGGTTTCCAAAACGACTTTGTTATGTCCGAATTCGAAAAAAAGCCCTCAAATGATATTGTCCATTTAGAGTCTTATCGTGATGATCGTAGCGACGTGGTCATAATCTGTATCGATTGTGAACATGAATTCAATTGGAGTCGGGGTGAACAAGCCTTCTTCAAAGATAAAGGATTAAACAACCAGCCAAAAAGATGTAAACCCTGCAAGAACGCAAAAAATGAACGGATCAGAGCGATCAAAAATGCAAAAAATGGCGGAGATTGCAGGAAAATTGCGGTCGCAGTTTTTTGCGTTGCATGTAACAAACATACGACCGTACCATTTTATCCATCTCAGGGTCGAGCTGTGTATTGCCGTTCATGCTATTTAGAACAAAACCCCGGATAACTCGATTGCGAACATTAGTAAACTGTAAAACATTAACCGCCAACATGGACATTCGGTCGACGCTCCGGATCAGGTTCGGCCTGCCTCAATATTTCCCGCGTAACGGGAGCTGTGTCACCTTCTCCAAAAAGTATATATCTGATCAGATACATAAATGGATTTCCTTCGCTCCAACCGAAATAAATATGCGGTATCTTTCCGGTTTGATCCCTAAGGTGAAGCAAAAGTCCCGCGATCGCATTTGGTACGGCAGGCGCCTCTGTTCGCAAAATTTTGTATCGCCCAACGACGGCCCCGCGAATTTTCAAATTACCTCTAAATTCAGAGGCATCGCCGAGATCGATCTCATAAAATACGATCGGATCATCTGCAGGAACATGATTATCGAGGCGCTTTTCTTTTTCCTTAAATCGATACTCCTCGATATTTCCTTTCTCACGCCTGTTTGCGATTATTCTGATCTCACCTTTGGACATGTTTTTCACGATCCGTTCTGCAACTTCATCCAGTTCAATGCTATCGACTCGAACCTCAGTTGAACGCATTGCTCTGGAAATAAATGAAGCTAAAACAATTGCAACGACAAACAAAAGCGCGATCTGAAGTCCTTCCGGCTGAAGGATCATATTTACTGCGGTCGTGTAAACGAATACGATCGTGATCAAAAAGAATCCGATCCATTTTTTCTCTTTCCGCTTCCGTGCAGAGATCGTTACTGCAACGGCCGCCGACGTCATTAAAGTTAAAACTCCGGTTGCATATGCTCCACCTTGTGCATCTACTTCAGCCCGGAAAAGTATCGTGACGAGAAACGAAATACCGGTAAAAACCAGCACCAATGGACGGGTCGCCCGCGCCCAAAAAGGTGCCATACCGTATCTTGGAAGATACCGCGGCACAATATTGAGCAAACCTGCCATTGCAGATGCACCAGCAAACCAGAGTATCGCTATCGTGCTAAGGTCATAAAAAGTCCCGAAAATATCGCCGAGACCAGAATGGGCAAGATACGAAAGTGCACGTCCATTTGCCGCACCGCCTTCTAGAAATTTGTCAGCCGGAATTAGCATCGACGTGACGACGCTGCTGCCAACCAACATAACACTCATTATCAAAGAAGCGCCGGTTAATAATTTCTTACCGTTTCGAATTCGGCCTTCGAGGAATTCTTCGGCCTTTGGGGTCAATACTGATTCGTCGATCTTTGATACATGAATCGACTCTACATCCGCTTCAGATAATTTTTCACCACCTTTAATAAGCGGCATCACGACAACGCCGGTCTCAAATCCCGAAAGACCAAGCGCCAGTTTCGGAAACACGATAAGTGACGCAATGATCAATCCGAAAGCGTTGCCATTGACACTTGGATTCGTCCAGACAAGGGCGTTCCAATTTGAAAGTGCCTCGGGATGAACAAAAAAGATCTCATAAAGTCCATATGATATGACGACGACATTTAACGTCAAATAAACCGCGACAATCCCTACGGCAATACCAATAGCTTCCTTAAAACCCTTTAAAAAAACGGCGCCGAGAAATCCAATAAGGATCAGCGTTAGAATTATTTTATGATTTAGAAATGAAAGATTTCCTTCAACAAAAGGATTTTCAACTATATGTGCTGTAGCATCAGCCGCAGATAGGGTGATGGTGATAATAAAGCTTGTAGCTACAAACCCGAGCAGCGCGAGGACAAAAAGTTTCCCTTTCCACCTGTCCAGCAGATTTTCAAGCATCGAAATGGATCCGTCTCCGTGAGGACTTTCCTCAGCAACGCGGCGATACATCGGCAACGCGCCGAAAAGTGTAAGGAGAACCAATACTAGAGTTGCAAATGGTGAGAGTGCCCCCGCAGCAACGAATGCGATACCCGGCTGATACCCGAGAGTAGAGAAATAATCAACCCCGGTCAGACACATTACTTTCCACCACGGATGCTCGTGTTCTGCAGGCTCCTCATTACTTGCAGTTGAGCCGGGATCTTTTACACCTTTAAGCAGCCAACTCTTTAGTCCACTGTTTTCCGTTTCCATAATTCAAATTTGCCTCGCACCGTAATATGTTAAAAGTCAAACGTTTTGACCAAGAAAATACCGCAAGCAAAACCAAAGTCTGAATAATACGCCTATTATTTGTAACGTCAAGATGTAAGGTATTTCTTAAGGATGATATCGGTTTAAAATATAACAGGGCGACGTCTCCCACACCGTCGCCCTTATGGTCACAAGTCCTCACCCCTCGTGACCAAGTGTTCACCGGGGAGGTGAACAACTCTGATTATCCACAATTAAAAAAAAAATGCAAACCCCTATTCTTGGCAAAAATTTACCAATATTTACCGACGAATATCAGCGAAATTCAGCGAAACTTCTACTCATCACGAGATGAAAATCCCTGTATTTGAGCCCTATCAACATTCTTTAGATCCGAAAATCCAACTATCAAAAGCAGCACAACAAGGCTGACAGTTGCAAGCACATAAAGTAGTGCAATTTGCTCAAGATAAATTAATACACCAATTACCAGGGCCACCGTCGTAAGCCATAAAAGCGCGCTGACGCGTCTGCTAAATCTTGGTTGTTTATTTTCCATACTTTCTTTTCAATTTCTCCTTAATAAACTAAACAATATAGACCAATTTCTCAAAGTTTCCTAATTGGCTGTAATCCAAATTTAGTCGATTATTCGAAGCGGCGGCTCTGCTTTGGAGGTGTTCACTGACTCGATCTGAATAACGGGCGGATATTTACTGCTCCGTCCACCCTTTCCGGGTACGTCGATAATATCAAAAGCCCTTAAAACTAAATCCTCAGCGCTCCCAGACGTGATTTGCGCAAGGTCGATCTTGATTGCTTCCGTTTCATTTCCGGTTCGCCGAAAAACCATGACATTGTGCACTTCTGCACCCTTCGATAACCCGCCAGATGAGGCGATCGCCCGGGAAACCGTAAGTTCCGAACGTAAATCGATCTTACTTGGATTCTCAACCGCTCCTGTAACGTAAATTGGTTCAGCTTCGAGCACGGTAATAATATCGCCATAGTAGATCCGTGGATTGGATTCGGCGTTTCCTTTTAGTAAGTCAGATATTTTCAATGTCAAAATCTTTGAGTGAGAAGTATCGCTTACTTTTACAAACTCGCCGGATGATGATCCATCATTTTCTTTTTTAGTTTTATCGTCCTTGGCAGAAGCTTCGAATTTACCGGCACAGCTAGCATCGAGGCTCCGCAATATCCTTATCTCGCCACTCGCCTTTTCAGTTATTCCGCCTGCAATAATAAGCAGCTCATTCAGCCAAACTTCGCGTTTTATTCTGAAGCGCTGAGGTGAATTTACCGCGCCGAATAGCCTGCTGATCGGACGGTTCGAACGGTCAAGGATACGAACTATAACTTTTGGTTGGTTAAGAAAACTTTTGTATTCTTCCGCTATTCTCGCCGCGACACTTTCTTCACTTTCACAAACGGCAAAAACCGCCTCTTTGGTAAAACTAAAACCTCCCAAGAAGCCTTCGGGCGTAACATTACCACGCCAATCAAATTCCGTGCTTCCTAAGACATCAACTTCGATAAGATCACCCGAATGGATCAGCTCGTCCGGATCTGTCGTTTGCAAATCGCTAGTCTT
>JBGTEI010000568.1:0-3659 GCA_041747875.1 Pyrinomonadaceae bacterium
TCATAGGTGCAAGCTTTCTTCCTGTAATTGGTCTTTTTCCTTGCACTATTATACCACAAAACCCGCTTTACTCCTTATCTACCAATGAGTTATATTTTCTGAGGAGACCCTAAGTAGGGGAGTTTTTTTTCGCTTATTGACTTGATTTACCACTCAAAATCACTTCAAAAAATCCGCGAAACTCAATTCTCTTCATTCCCCAAAAGAGTCCCGCCGATCTCAATTTTTTGAATATCGAAAAAAAGTTGAAATGTTTTCACTGGTTTTGACACTACTGATGAACAACGAATTTAACCAACGAAAAAAATGAATACGGAAATCCGACAAAAAGGCGTTATGTCAAATTTTTACAAAATCGAAGGCGAAAACGAATTTGCATATTTCCGGGCGAATTTTAACCAGATATTTCAAATTTTTCAAAGCGATTCAACCTGGGTTAGAAAATTTGTTGAATTAAATGATGACTTCTACGGCAAGGTCGTAAGATTCGATTTTTTTAGCATTCTGGCTGGGACAAATATCGTTGAGCAAAACGATACGCATTTTGTAGTCCGCGGAGGGCAGTATTTCTTTTATCGGATTGAAGCGATTGACGCAAACACGTCCCGCGTCATACCGGAAGGAAGGCTTTGGGGATATTGGAAATATGTAGTACCAATTGTACTTTTTTTGTGGTGCGTTTTCCCTGTGTTCTTAACGCCGCTGATCTACAAGTTAAAACAGAAACAGGCGATGAATATGTCAAAACTTTATCTGAATTCACTGTGCAGATATCTGGAATTACAAGGACAAAATTTATACGGACAAAGACCGCAAGGAGAAATCAAACAATGAAAAAATACGCAATATTATTATTACTTTTGGGTTTAATGGCAACATTTGCGAACCCACAGTTTCCGATCAGGATTCCGAAGATCAAAATTCCGAAGATCGAACAACCTACCAAAGATACGGCGCAACCGCCGTCCGAGCCATCTCAACCGGATCAGACCAGGGGGCCGGATCTGCCACAAACATCAAAGTCTGTATCACAAACAACAAAGATGTCGAGCGAAGCGGTTCTATTGGACAGCATGACGTACTTCAGTCTAGAACAAGTCAGAGTCGATTACAAAGTGGTTGGGTGGCATATGAGGCCAAACTTCAAACTGATAGGGGACATTCCAAACCGTAGCGCACTCCGGATCTTTGTTAAGAGAAACGGCAAAGAGTTATTAGATCTCAGGTGTGAAATAGAGGAAGATGCAGTCCGAAGGTGCGTTGACGAGAAAAAGGTCGTTAAGGAACTGGGGATGCTTGATGTTGAGGTAAATTTCATCAACGGAGACACGGACGAAGAAAGGCCATTGCGAACATACAAGATCGATGTTCACCGAACCGAGAAGTTTAACGACTATGCCGATTTTTTCGTAAATCGTCACCCGGATGTCGCGGTCGGGTATCTTTCAGTCGAAGGCAAAAATCCATTTGTTATTAGACTTCGAGCCGATCGTGAAAAAGGAAGCACCGTTTTGCACCTAAACACCGTCATTTCTCGAGACCACGACGAGAAGTATAGAGGCGGTTCATATCTTAGATGCAGTGTTAATGGCCAGCCGTTCAAACTCAAACAGAGCATCGTGGCATTTCGACAGAAGGAAGGAAGCGTTTTCGCAACTTATGAAAGCCGAGCGGGGGGAAAGGGACCGGTCTATAAAGACTATCTCAAATTTGCATTGCAGCAGATCCAATTGCCGCTTTCTTTGGGTTCGGAGACGACTCTTACAAATGATATTTCGAGAACACCAGGCAAATGGGAATGCTCAATCATCGGCGAAGCGGACCGCGAAACTTATCGCACGATCCGTTTTACCGTCGACGCACGTGGTCAAATAGTTACCCATCCCGAACAGCGGAATGGCAACGTCGTCTTTGGCGATTGGGAATGGATGATCTATATGGATATTCCGGCGGGTGGAAGCCCGATTGATCATCGGCTAAAACGCTCGCCTGAAATGGGATTGTTTCATGGCATCCCGTGGTCAACGCCCGAAGGCAAGGCAATGGCAGAACGGGTTCCGAACAAAGGAAACCCGTTTCCGCTGCCCGCGAAATAAAAGCAATTATCGAAATAACTTAGACGAAACCGGAGACAAAACCATGAGTAAGAGAGTTTTATTCACAATAATCGTAACTTTAATCCTAGCGTCAACGCTTGCGGCGCAATTCCCGATCAAGATTCCAAAGATCACTCTGCCGAAAATCGAGGAACCAAAAACATCCGAACCGGTTGGCAAAGAAAACGATCGATCGGACACGCTGCCAAATCACCAGGGCCAGTCTGGCCTCAGACAGATGGTAATGGATGACGGTTTTACATTTTTTGATGCCGACCCGGTAAAAGCGAGAAATCCGAAAAATACAGGTGACGTAGATATTGGCTGGTATTTGAGACCAAAGCTCCGTCTGATAGGAACATTTCCCGATAACAGCGGATTTCGCGTGGTGGTCAAACAAAACGGCAAGGAACTCTCAAAGTTTTTCTGTTCCGCAATGGTCTATAGGCAGGGCGAAGATCGACGTTTCACGCCGGGAAAATATGAATTCGGTTGGGGTTTTGACGATTTTATGTATGACCGAAAATGCTCCAATGAAGACAAGGCGATAAAGGAACTCGGTTTGATGGATGTCGAAATCTTTTATGTCGATGGCGCCACGGACAAAGAAACTCTGGTAAGGAAACACAAGATCGATGTCCATAAAGCCTTGCAGATCGAGGGATACAAAGGATCGACATATCCCGGCGTGTCGGACTATTTCATACAGCGCTACGCCGAAGCGGCAGTTGGAATTATCCATGCGGGTGGCGGCAACTATTTGTCATACGAGCCCTTTTCACAGCCGTCTCACCAGCCGATCAAGAACGGATTACGAATAATGATTCCGCACGTACCTGACAAGAAAACATATTTCCTAACCTACCTACGGTGTACCGTTAACGGAAATAGAATTTCTCTGACAAGGGATAAGGCCCAACTCAATGTCGGCGGCGGAGGCGGCCAAGGCGAATTTTTCGAATCCGCCTTGATGAAGCGTAAAGATCCGGAATATAGCGAAAGGATCACCTTTACGTATTTGAACGCAGACCTACCGCTGACGCTGACGCCCGGCAAATGGGAATGCGCTTTTATGGAAAATGGCGAGGCGCATCGAACGATTCGTTTTGAGGTCGGCTCAGACAACAAGATCGTTCCGCATCCGGAACAAAAAAGCGGAAACATAAATCTTTACCACAAGGCGTTCCTTGTCGACGTTGAAATCCCTGCGGGCGGCAGTGCGATCGACGGTCGCTCATTGCCAATGCCCGATGCCGGTATTTTTTACGGCATTCCCTGGTCGACACCGGAGGGCAAAGCCGCGGCGGCGAAGGTTCCGAAAAAAGGAAATCCATACCCGGTGATGCCGAAGTAAAAAGAAATTAGTTTCCCGCATAGAAAAGAATGGATTTAGGAATTCAAATAAGTAAATGGAGACAAAAAATGAGAAATATAACAATTTTATTGGCGATCACAAGTTTGGCGTTTATTTTCGGATGTTCGTCCGCTAAAACGACGAACGAATCAGACAGCAAACCTGCGAATGATACCAAAGCGCCAGTCAGTAATACCGAAAAGAGCGAT
>JBGTEI010000569.1:0-3752 GCA_041747875.1 Pyrinomonadaceae bacterium
TTGCTTCGCCCTTTCTTTTTTCTAATTTCCGGCCGAATTCGTCTTTAAGTATTCCGCGCGAAGCAGAAAACTTCCTTCAGATACGATCTTATCTCCAACAAAAATTCCCTCAGCTACCGGATACGCGTTTTCTTTTTCCTGGCCAAGTCTGAGCGTCCGGATGATAAATGTCTTTGGATCATCCGTAGCCTCGAACACAACCTTTCGATCTCCCATCGACTGAACGGCGTCTTTCGGAACCAATGGAGCAGTTTTTTCCGAGCCGCCAAGAGATGCGTAGGCGACGGTCACGTATTGTCCGATCTTTAGTTTTTGATTCGGATTTGGAATTTCGATCCTGACCTGTGCCGTCCGTGTTTTCTCATCAAGTGTCGGATCCACGTAAGCGATCTGACCACGGAATAATTCACCCGGGAAGGCGTCCGAAGTGATACTTGCGCCGCTTCCAATACGAAGTCTTCCAAGATCTTTTTCGTAGACCTGCCCGATTACCCATATTGTCGAAAGATCTGTAATCTGCGCAAGCTTCGCGTTCATCGATACGACCTCACCCTGATTCGCTATCCTTTCAGTGACGGTTCCGGAGATAGGTGAGGGAATCGGCAGTTCGGAACTGATCTGACCCGGCGAGCGCAATCCATCCACTCTCTGTTTTGATAAGCCAAAAACAAATAATTTTTCGCGGACTGAAGCGATCTCGGCTCTTTGATTTCTTAACTTGGTCAGGAATTGATCGATCTCGTTTTTTCTAATCGGGTCAATTTTCAAAAGTTTATTGGCTCTTTCAAAACGATTTTTTGCCTCACGAACATTTGCTTCCGAGACCTTGAGTTCGGTTGTTACAATTTCCAGTTGGCGTCGGCTTATAGCACCTATCTCGACGAGCTTTTTCGATCGTTCATAATTGATCTTTGCTTCGGAAAATTTTGCTTCTGCCGACTTCAAATCAGCATTTGTTTTATCCAATTCGTTTCGGCTTTCTTCGCTAATTTCAGACAGACTTAGCGCTCTCTTGTAGCGCTTTTCGGCTTCATCTAGTTCGGCTTTCATCGATAGAAACTTCGCTTGTGTATCGGCAAGTTCCTGGCTTGCGACAATTGCTATAGTTTGCCCGCGCCTTACCGTTTGTCCGAGATTTGCATTGATCGTTTTTATCACTCCACTTAATTGTGAAATGACGGGCGTCTGCGCGTAATCATTTGCCCTGACTATCCCCGTCGTCGTCTCGGTGATTGAAGCAGCGTCAAGTGTTTCCCCAACAGTAACGATCTTGAGGTCCGCCGCAGCAAGTTGGGCATCGGTCAAAGTAATCTTTTGCTCTCCGGCAGGAAGTTTTTCTCCGGAATCGGATCCTCCAAGAGAAGTGTTCCGGGGCGCCGGAACGGGCTTCCCTTCATCGCTTTTCAACAAATAATACCAGACCGAAAACCCGACAATGCTCAAAAAAATAATTCCGGCAATAGCGCCAAAGACGATTTTTCGTTTTCTGGATTCCGCGTCGCGGGCTTCTTCGACCACATCGAATTCCCCGGCTGAATTATTCGTTTTGAGATTGTTCTCTTCGGAAATATCCTCAACATCTTCCTGATTTTCTTTTTCGTTATTCATTATTTTCCCTTTGAAATGCTGGCACCTTTCCCGCATTTCGAATTGATCAGTTTCCCTTTAGGTCAGGCGAATTGATAACCCGATAGATCTCGATCTTTGCCTGATAAACTTCTAATTGCGCATCGATCAAAGCATTTTCGAGCTCTAAATATCTACGTTCCTCGCCGATGTAATCAATGAGATCTTTGTCTCCGAATTCGTAAGTTTGCCAGACGACCTGTAAATTTTGCTTGGCCTGATCTCTAACTCCTACTTGGTAAATAGCAAGTGCACGGGTCGAACCCTCAAACCTTGCGTATGCAGTTGCCACTTCTCTGCGGACCGTCAGTTCACCAAATTCCAAACGTTTTTGCGAAGCATTTATCTCAAGCGATGCAGATTCGATGTTTCCTTGATTCTTATTGCGAACCGGCAGCATCAGCTCGACGCCAAAGGTCAGGAAATTCTCCCCGACAACTCTAGAATCGAGTTCGAGCGGATCACGGGCCTGGATGGTCGGCATCATCCTTGTCATTCGCTGAAATCCGACGGAGACACCGGCGTCGAGCCTACCTTCGGAGCGCGCCTGCTCAAGTTTTGAATTTCCAAAAAGGATCATCAAACGCAATGATTCCAGATCCGGCCGTGCGGAAATAGCGCGTTCGACAGCATCCGATCGAGCCGGGATTCCATCGGGCAGATCTTCAAAATTGCCCTTCAGCTGCAAAATCCCGGCCGGCTCGATCCCGAGCATATTTCGCAATTCGAGCAATTTTATCTCGACATTTGCGACCGCCATTTCGCGCATTGAACGTATTCGATTTAATTCGACCACGATCATATTCCGCTCAAGCGGGGCATTGCTGCCTTCGACCACTTTTGCTGAGATCAATTTATATCCTTGCTCCGCATTTGCCACTAATTCTTCAAGAAATTTTAGCTTTTCGATCAACGCCAATGACTCACCGAATTTTATTCGAACTTCCGATGCAAGGTTTCGTTCTGAATTATTCAGCAAGGCTTCTCTTACCTTAAACTGCGCTTCCGCAACATCGATCCTCGCGCCGCGCCGATTTCCAAGTTCGAGCGGCAGAGTAACTTGCGCCATCTGGCCATTCATCCCGCCGCCAAATGGCTGAACACTTCCGCCTGCCATCAGTCGCGGATTCGCCTTCAGTTCAGCCTGTCTTATTTGTGATCTGACAGCCTCGAGATCATCCCTTAAAGCTTTGATCTCACCATTGTTGTCAAGCGCGATCCGAACCGCTTGATCTGCCGTCATTCCATTTGTCAGATCTAAATACCGCCCGATCGTTAAATTCACATCGGGCATTATTTGTTCTGGTTCAACTTTCTTAAGTGCGGGCTCGATCGCGATCTGGGCTTGCGAATTCGGCACGAGTAAAAGAAAGACAAAGAGAATTGTCCACAGATGCACACGGATGCACACGGATGGTTTTAACAGGGATAAAGAGGATTTTAGAGGATCTTTAAACCGTTGATAATTAATAACTTTTGGCTGAGGGCTATATCTTAATTGAGATCCGGGATCTGAGATCTGAGATCTTAAATTTGAAATTTGAGATCCGAGATCTGAATTCTGAATTCTGAAATCTGAAATCTGAAATTTGATATCTGAGATCTTATTTCTCATCCCGTTTACCCCCTTTATTATTGTTGATCACTATCGTGTTTTCCTTATCTAAACGCCGCTCGTGAATCAGATAAAAGATCACGGGTGTAATTATCAACACGTGCAAAAGACTTGAGACCATCCCGCCAAGCACCGGGGTAGCAAGCGGTTTCATTACCTCGGCCCCGGTCGAGCTGCTCCACATTATCGGAAGAAGCCCCGCAACGACCGTCGTGACGGTCATCACCTTCGGGCGAAGACGAAGAAGCGCACCTTCGATGACGGCTTCCATCAGATCTTTTTTAGTTAAGGCACCGAGTTCTTTGCGCCTTTTCTCGACCGCTTCTTCAAGATAGATCACCATCACGACGCCCGTCTGTACGGCAGTCCCAAAAAGCGCTATAAACCCGACCCAAACAGCGACCGAGAAGTTGTAGCCGAGAAGCCATTGGAGATAGATCCCGCCGGTCAATGCAAACGGCACTGCGAGCAAAACGTGCGCGGCTTCGATCGCCGAATTGTAGGTCAGATA
>JBGTEI010000570.1:0-2115 GCA_041747875.1 Pyrinomonadaceae bacterium
CAAATTCACCTGACAAAAAAGTTCGTATTCGAACCAGAGATTTACAACATTTCCGTCTGCGATGTTCCAAAGCCGGATAAATTGATCGGTAACTTTTTCCGTGTAATTTGTTTCAACATCGCCCGGGTAGTTTGAATTCAGATAGTTTTCTCGGGCCGCCCAAAACTCTTCGAGGTTTTCCCCCTTCAGATTGCCGTCTACAAAACACTCCCGACAAACGATCACTTCGCCTTCGATTCCGGTTTTCGTGAAATTTTCGACCAAAGAATCGCCCGATAATACATTTACACTCATAGATTTTCTCCACTTCCCTTTGGTCTGAATGATAGGTGATAGAAACTGTTTACGGCAAGGAATATTGTTAAAAACTTCCAAAAGTCGATCATTATCCGGAGGAGTATCGACTTTTTCACAGATCTTTGCGTCTAATAAATTGAGCGCGAATGAGTTATTGTATAGATGTTTTGATAAAAAGAGAGTTGTAATCGGCGTGCTTACGGTTTTTTCGCATTGAGATCTTATGGTTTCAGACTTAACGGATGAGCAAATAGTCGAATTGGCGGTCGGAGATGATCCGAATGCATTCGGCGAAATAGTAAAACGATGGGAGCGCAAGATCTTTGCGCTCTGTTTCGGCATGCTCAGCCGCGAAGATGAAGCAAGCGACGCGGCTCAGGAAACTTTTATTGCGGCATATAAAAATCTCAGTAAGTTTCGCGGCGAAGCAAAGGTTTCGTCGTGGCTTCACCGGATCGCCGTCAATCAATGTTTGACAAAGAAAAGGCGGGAAAAAACACGCGCGGAAAATTTTTTTGACGAAAGTGAATCGGCTGAGGAGAAAGTATTTACCGCGCCTGCCGGCACATCTCCCTCGCGGATTGCTGAAAAGGACGAGCGAACGCGGGCGGTTCGACTGGCCGTCAACGCGCTTCCGGTTGACCTTCGGCAGGTTGTAGTTATGAAGGAATTTGAAGAAATGACGTTTCAGGAGATCTCTGATGTTATGGAGATCCCGTTGAGCACAGTTAAAAGCAGACTGTATACCGCGCTAAAACAATTGCGAATGAAGCTTGAACGGACACCAATCGAGGTTGTTTAATTTTTTATAAAGGTGATGAAAATGTTAGACAGTAGAAAATCGGATCCAAACTGCAGTTTTGCAGAAAACGTCGTTTCGTATCTTTACGACGAAATGCCGCGTGGCGAAAAACTCGAATTTGAACAACATTTGCACGGTTGTTTAAGTTGTGGAGAAGAACTCGGCGCGTTTAGCGTGGTCAGCAATTCGATTCAGACCTGGCGTGACGCCGAATTTGCCGGTGCTCAAGCTCCTCAAATATCCCGTTCGCTGTATGAGCTAGAAAGCGGGAATGTTGACGTCGAGCAAAACGAGGGCGTTTCCTGGCTTACAAATTTGCGCCGATTATTCGATCTCTCGCCGGTGATGCTTAAGTCTGCGGCGGCTTTTGGAACCATCGCGATCCTAATCGGAATGGGATGGATCATGTTTGGAGGAGTCGATAACGCTAGCGTCGAAACAGCAAAAACACCTGAGCAAACTTCAAATCCGGTGATCGAAAAAGAAAATGTCGCGGTAAGCGAAAACGAACGGGCAGCAAATGACGAAGCGAATGTCGCTCAAATCGACGACTCGATCGAAAGCACGCAAAACGAGGGATCAATGGATGTTGTTGGTACGCCGAATAACGCTGAGAGCACGGCTACAGAAAGAATAGCGCAAAGCAAACAACGATCGTCGACGTCTAAGAATCGTGTAAGCAATAACTCAGAAAGAAAAACACCAGATAAGAAACAAAACAGCGATGCATCCCCGGTATTTAAGGAAGTTCCGCGTTTAACGAATGAAGTGGCTGTTGACGACTCCGAAGATCTTCGTTTAAGCGACATTTTTAGTGAGATCGGCTCATAAGTAGAATAGAGAAGGAAAATTTCAATGAGAAAACAAATTTTATTACTTGCCGTTTTGATAATCGGGCTATCGGCAACTTCGATCTTTGCGCAAGCAAGAAAACCTTTTACAAACGACGCAAGCGACGGTCCCCAGGATCTAAATCGAACGCAGGTAATGCGTGAATTAGGTCTGACAAAAGATCA
>JBGTEI010000571.1:0-6079 GCA_041747875.1 Pyrinomonadaceae bacterium
GGCCTTTAATTCTTTTTTGAAAAGATTAAATTTCCCCAGAAAAACTTCTACGCACTTAGCCCCGCCGTTTGGCGTCCCGAGCATCAGCAGATGTTTGACCTGCGGTCGTCCGTCGGAAACCGGTTTCATCAGTTTGTGTAGATAAAGCCGTCCGACCAATCCTCCGGTTGAATGTCCGACCATATCAACGTGCCACGCGTTTGAATCTTCCTGCGCATATTTGACATATCTTGCTACCTGGTCGGCGTTGTCATAAACCGAATCCGAATACCAATCCGAGAGAAACTTTCCGCCCATCGACATTGCTCCGTAATGAGCATTTTTACCGACTGCGTACGCCTTCCAATGATAGCTATGGCTTGTCGTCAAAAGATTCTGATATAGCGGCTCCCAAATTCTGTAATCTGACCAGATGCCGTGCATCAGGATCAATGGCTTCGGGGCAATGGTCAAATTCTTCGTCATCTCGTCCGATCTTTTACCGTTCTCTTCGAGTTCGGCTTTTATCCGCTGCAGGAGTCTCGGGCGGCCATCATTGAACCAGGCGTAACCGGATGAATCCCAAACGATCTCGACTTCGCGTTCTTCGCCCGGTTCTAAACGAACGGACGCTTCACCATTTGAAAGTAAACCATCAGGTCTCGAACCGTCCCATTTATCACCCTTGAATGTTTCTTTGAACTTCAGATCGGCGTATTTTGTTTCGCCCGAAGCATTAAGAACAGTCGCTTTGATCTTAACGAGATTGCCGTCGATGGTTCCCCGTAGGTCTTCAATTTCCTTCCATTCGTTCCAATTTGGAAACTTCATGTGTTCAAATTTAAGATCGGTGATCCGCAGTTTCGCACCGCACTTTTGAAGGCTCCATGTGATCGTTTCCGTCACCCCGTAGTTTGAACGCGTATAGCTTCCTGATATCCGATTCGGATCATCGGGGTTGAGACGGTGAGTTCCGTCACTCGTCAGTGAGTTGCCTTCGATCGATGCCGTTGCAGGAGGCATAGTAAGGTTCTTGCCTTCTTTTTTCGTGCATTGACCGCTGAAAGTCGACGTTTGCGAGCCCGTTGTCTGACCCTTTATCTGAGGAATCCCAACAGAAACGGAATACGTCCCATCCGAATTTACGCCGACAGTAACATTTGCCTCTTCATTTCCCGTCCCGCTCGTCTTTGTTTCTGTCGAAAATGTTCCGGACATATCGCGCCAGGTTTTTCCCTGATCGCATGAATTTCTCTCGACCGCCGAATTCTTCTCGATCGATGAAAATGAATGATTTATCGAGGCTTTTCCGGTACTGCTGCCGACTGCCGCTGGTGACTCAACAACCGCAATATTTGCTTTGTATTCGTATTTCATCTCCCAATTTCGGGTGTCTTTGCCGCGCCCCGAAACTCTGTCGATGGTTTTATTATCGGATTGTGACTGTGTGCGTGTATATTTTATGACGCCCGTCCATGCACCAGAACATTTCGGCGCGGATTGCCCGGCGCTTCGGCGGGTTTGTGCGAACGCAGAGAAATTACTGCTGCAGAAAATGATTAAAAAAATGGCGGTTAATTTGCGGTAAGTAAAGATGAATGAATTTGACATGATAATTTCTCCGTTTTCGACCAAACTCGTGGTTATAAAATTAATCTCATTTATTAACGCGAATTCGAGAACGAAGAAGTATCAACAAAAAGAAATGGTCGGCGACTACCAGCCATTTCTATAAATCAATGCAGCGCAGAGCTTATTCAAGCTATCCCTTATTCTGATTTGTTTCGCTTTGAAGGAAAACAACGTTTCAAACGCCAGGTGATGATCGTCGTTTCTTTGCCGTCGGAGGACGCTACGGTTTTTGTCCCGGTTAAGACATCGGGCTGCTTCGGGTCGTCCGTGCGGCCGAAGGAAATTCCGGCGCCATCAAAATAGGTCTTATCAGTTTCGGTTTTGTCGGAGGCTTTATTGCTTTTCGTTTGGCAGTAGCCGCTTGGGTTATGCCATGTTCGACGCGAATATGTACCGTTGACCTTTGGGATCATCAGGTTGCCGCAATAAGTATTTCTATTAAGCTGAATCGTTATATCCGTAGTTCCTTCGCCCGAAAAAGTTTCTTTAACTTCAGTTCCGCTATCAACTTTGGTAACCGTCGGTTTGTTCCAGCCGCATTCTCCGGGTTCGGTAGTATTTCCGTGATCAAGATAATATTTTTCTGCAGAAGCATCGAATTTTGCGTCCATCAGCGAAACTCCTGGCGTTACTAATTTTGGACTTCTTATCTTTACGGTAACTTCATATTTTTTGCGGTTTACAGTCTCCGAAGTGCCGCTCATTCGCAGATTTGAACTTATCTCGCCCGGTTTGGTAGTTTTTTGAAACGTTTCGTCAAACGATTTGCGGATCTCAACCGTTACGTGCCAATCGCCATCGCAAACCTCCTTGTCATCCTGCCAGCTTCTGCCGAATTCGAGCATTCCAGAACCGATCCCCCGACGCGATATTGATTTTACGATGATGTCTCCATTTCCGTCTGATTTCGCCGTCAGTTTATAAACGGCTCTTGGCGTTCCAAACTGATCTTTTGGAGTAACAGTTTCGCTTCCTATTCCTTCGAGTTTTGCATTAAATTTTGAAAGGTCTTGCTTGCTGACGCTGACCGCGTTGACATCGATATTTTCGCCGGGAGTCAGCGTATTTTTCGCCGCCGTACATTCGACATCTACGCATTCACCGTTTTGCCATTTATAAATCGAAGATCGGATCAGATTTGAAAATTCATACGTATTCATCTGAATTCCGAGCCCCGTTGCTTCGTTCATTCGCTCCGCTCGTTGCGGGTTTAGACTGCTTAACGGAAGAAAGCGAAGATCTCCAAACTCAGCATCAGCGTTGCTCTTCCGGCCGCGTTCGTCCTTAACTTCATAAGGCGGTTTGCTGTTCTTTATGTCGTATTTTATTCGATGCGAACCGTCAGAAATTTCATCTCCGATATTGATGAGATCACCCTGTTTCGCGAGGTCATAGCCAGTCATTGTGTCAGTCGTTTCGCCTTCCAGATCAAAGCGTCATTACCGCATCATCATTAACGTATCCGGTAACCTCAAATTCGATTTTTAGATCATCGGTTAAAGCGGCAATTTCTTTTCCCAGATTGACCACTGTCTGATTATTTACATGTGCTTTCAACTTGCCCCTGACGATCCCGTTCGCATCAGGGCAAATATCGAAGCTTGAACCCCAATTAAGTTTCGATATTGTAGTAATTTTATTATTGTCTATTTGGGAAAGCGCTTCGGTTATTTCCACACGGCCATGTTCAACTGTCATGCTTTTCCCGTCAAAATATATTTTCTCATCGGCATTTTCAGTTCAAGTGACAGTCGCCTCGACCAATTCGGTAGTCTTACTGGCGCTTCCAGTAATCTTAACGACCGTTTCGGTTTCGGTTCTATTAATTACCGGTTCCCCTTCTGCAGAAAAAAATAGTGGTTGGGAATATTACAGGTCTTAAATGTCCAGTTTGTGTTTGCAGGGTTTCCTGTTCAAAATCGAAAAAAAATGCATCATCATCAAAACTCGGTCCGCCGCGTCTTACCGGTTTTTTAGATCTTGGTTCCTTGGTTTTCGGAGGATTCTGTTGCAGTTCTTCGTATTTCTTTTGACTTATTTCTTTGGCTTTTGCGGAAGCAATCGCCAGATCATCGTCAAAGGACGCGTCCATTGCTTCAAACAAATTCACTGCTTGAGATTCAAGATCATTTTCCAAATTTTCGGTATTACTTCTGCCGCCGATCTTTTTAACCAATTGAGAAAATACACCGTCGCTGCTCTTTCGCAGAAACGTTCGATAAACTACTTTCGGTTTGGAAACGCCCGGTAGTCTGATGTCAACGGTCTGCGTCTTTTCTGCCGTTGTTTTTTGTGCAGATAATGGCAGGGCGTATAACAAGACGCTGACCATCAATCCCAAACTTAACCAAAATTGTTTCTTTCGCATAACTCTTCGCTGCCTCCGACATATAACGCGAAAAGTTATCAAAAACAGGTTCAAGTAATTGTTTTCCCATCAGTACAGCGAACGAAAGTGAGCAGGTTGGATATTCCCGCAGGCAATAATTTACCCGGAACTGTCGAAATAGAAACCCGATATTGCCCGGCCACTTAGAAGGCCAACCTGTTCACTGCCGTTCGCTGTACTGATTGCTTGGCAACCTGGATTCAAATTACTTCCTGATATTGATCTCCAGCTTATAATTTGCAGTCTTATCCGTTCCGATCGCAATTTGATACTCACCGGATTCATTGATCATTCCGCGCCACATCGTTTCGCCGTCTGCACCTTCGATGGATCCTTCTGTTGGTGAAAAGATCGTAAAAGAGGTATTGCTTCCGGTTGTCAAAATGACGGTCATGTTCTGACCTTCCTTTACGCGAAGCGTGTAAATATGTGTTTTTCCAAGACGGATCTGTTTTTTAATAACCGTACTGCTTTTTCCCTGTGCGAACCGCACCTTAAAATGCATTTCTTTATCCTGCGGCCGATCTTGCGCATTCGAAATTACAGCTGAGATCCCGATAATAAAAATTAAAAGTCCGGTAACAATTATTGAACTTTTTATCATTTTTTAACTCTCCAAAAATTTGTTAATGTCCCAGGCACCAACTTTCGCGGCCAAGCATACGCAACAAGAAAAGAGGCAGCCGAAAAAATGCGGAACCCAATTCGTATTTAAGCTTACTTCAAAGCCCGGATCGGGCATCTTTATTTCAGATCAGCGATCTCTGCAGAGCCATTGCTTTCGCATAATACCCAGCGTCCGTTCATATACTTCTGGACATTCGCCACGATGTGCTTGTCAGCCCATTCTTGTGGAATTGGATCACTAACTTCACCAATGCTCAAAGCCTTTACGTAAGTAATATATTCGGCTACCTTTGAATCATCATCAACAAGGATCAGCTGCGTGTCGTTTTCCTGCTCGTGGATCGCCTGCGCAACCTTTATCAGTTTCTCTTTTTCAAGACCTTGTGGGATCTGATAGTACGCAAACTTAAAACCCTTGATCTCGTAACTATCGAGCATCTTGGGAAATTTTTCTAAATTAACTTCCGAATCTACCGGAGTTTTTCCGAGGTCAAAGCTGCAAGCAGATCCGAACCCGATGATCAACGCCAAAACCAATAGAACATTAAGCTTATTGTTTTTCATTTTTAACTTTTCTCCTTCTCGAATTAAAAATAAATGCACTTCCAACTTCCTAACGCGAAAATTTACACCGAAAAGTATCAGTTAAAAATTATTTTAGAATGAATACGCCGAGGAAGGATTCAATAATGAGAATTGGTTTATGCCGTCGAACTCGGCCGCTTATGGGGAAGGTATCAAGTGATAAAAAAGAGTTAAGCCAAATTGGCGTAACTCTCAGAAAATAAGCAGGATTATTTTTTATATTGTTTGATAGCTATTCTTCCTTTCTGTAACAACTTTCTCCTTTCACATCCGCAAGACATATAAGTGATTTTCCGTATTCATCGGTTTTTTTGCGAAGCGCGAAGGTTTCGCGTTCGAGTTTGTAGTCCCTTTCGCTGTTGCTGTTTGGCGTGCAGCTAAACTGTTTTCGCCAGAAGTTTTTATTTGGGATCAAAGTAATATTCGGTCCTACAATTTCAAAAGTTCCTCGCTTATCGTTAAAAAGCGAAGTGGAACAGCCGTACATCGTCGAATTCATCAGTCCTATGAACTCAAAAGTTCCATTTGATTTGAATACGTATTTGAAACTCGAACCGCCACGTGACGATATTGCTCCGGTAGAAAGATTCTTTTCGCTCATTGATGAAACTGCTCCGTTTGTCCACGTTCCGACGAGGTCGCCCGAAGAACTTTTAGGCTCAACTCTGCCGTTGGAATTTCCGTTTTGAGCGTTCGAATTGGAAGCTGAAATTTCGGTCCAAGCTAAAACCAGCGCGTCGTCTGCAGGGATATAAAAGCCTAAAACAACTCGCGGGATCGGATCCGATATGTGAACGCTAAATACCGTAACCCCGCCCTCCGTGCCTCCAGGTTCGCAGCTCCAACCCTTTATACCTAAATTCGCCT
>JBGTEI010000572.1:0-3683 GCA_041747875.1 Pyrinomonadaceae bacterium
TTATGATCTATTTCGACAACAATGCCACAACTAAGATCGCACCGGAAGTTTTAGAGGCAATGAAACCATACCTTTGCGAGATATATGGAAACCCTTCGTCGGCCTACACATTTTCCAGGGAGTCAAAAGCTGCCATTCAACGCGCAAGAGAAAATGTAGCGGATCTTCTAAAAGCAGCGGATCCGGATGAGATCGTTTTCACTTCCGGCGGTACAGAAAGCGACAACTGGGCGATATTTGGCACACTCGAAGCCAACCGGGGAAAAACTCACATAATTACGACACGCGTTGAACACGAAGCGGTGCGGAAAGTGTGCGAAAAACTTGAGAAGAACGGATTTGAAATTTCCTGGCTAGACGTAGATAAAAACGGCTTAATAGATCTCGAGGCGCTCGGAGATGAAATACGCAGTGACACAGCACTTGTCTCCATCATGCTTGCAAACAATGAAACCGGCGTTATATTTCCCGTTGAAGAAATTGCAAAAATTGTAAAAGAACATTCGACGGCGGTTTTTCACGTCGATGGTGTTAATGCCGTTGGCAAAATACCTGTAGATCTAAAAAACACCGAAATCGATCTATTTTCCATATCAGGTCACAAATTTCACGCTCCTAAAGGAGTTGGCGCCTTGTATATCCGGGAAGGCGTGGTACTTCCGTCATTAAAGATCGGCGGCGGTCAGGAAAATGGAAAACGTGCGGGCACCGAAGCGATCCACCAAATCGTCGGAATCGGCGAGGCGGCTAAAATTGTTTCTGATCTTGCGCCAATGAGTCTCGTAAAAGATCTGCGGGATCGTCTCGAAAACGAAATTCTGAATAATACTCCAAATTCTCGGTTAAATGGCGATAAGATCGAGCGACTGCCAAATACTTCGAATATTTCATTTGAAAACCTAAACGGCGAAGTGATCCTTGCAAAGATGAACGATCTCGGGATCTGTGTCTCAACCGGCTCTGCTTGTAACGAAAAAGATCACTTACCGTCAGCAGTTTTGCAGGCGATGGAAGTTCCCTATTCGTATGCGATGGGATCCATCCGGTTTTCGCTTGGACGTTACAACACGCAAGATGAGGTTGATCTTGTTTTGGAGAATTTGCCGAAAATCATTGAAGAGACGAAAAACATTACATAAAAGACGCTTATAAACTTTTTTATTAAATTTTTCGTATTTGAATTGAAATACCAATCTAACATCTAATCTATTTGATAGGAGCTTAATGACAATTCGTAAAATTTCGGCCGCATTTTTTTCGTTCATTTTAACCATTTCGTTATTCACAGTCTCACTTCCCGAACTTGGTTATGCCCAGACATCTCAAAAAACTTCTGCTTCTAACACCTCCGATCTTGCTGTAAGACTTTCTTCGATCGAAGCAAAATTGATCGAGAAACAAAAGGAATATGGTATTCCCGGCGTTTCGCTGGCGATCGTTAAGGATGGCAAAGTAATTCTTTCAAAAGGGTTTGGTTATAAGAATTTTGAGAAAAAGATCCCAGTTACTGCTGATACACAGTTTGCGATCGGTTCAGCAACAAAAGCGTTTACCGGGCTCGCAGCACTCATTTCACAGGACGAAGGAAAACTTTCGCTCGACGATTCACCCAAAAAGTATATTCCGTATTTCAAGATCAATGATCCCGAGATCGACAAAAACATACAGGTTCGCGATCTTCTTTGCCATTCTTCCGGGCTAAACCGCACCGATCTCGGCTGGATCACCGGAAAACTAAGCGCCGAGGAAATTATCCGCGTCGCCGGTGAAGCGAAACCGATGGCTGGTCTGCGCAAACAGTTTTTCTATCAGAACGTGATGTTTTTAGCTGCGGGCGAACTCGTCGGGAAGGTTCAAAAAATGCCGTGGGAAAAAGTTATCGAAACGAAGATCTTCGCCCCGATAGGGATGACAAACAGCACGACATCCGTTGGGCAAATGCGCAAAGCGAAGGACTTTTCATTCGGCTACGAATACAATTTCGATACAAAAGAAACAAGAAATATACCCACCCGCGAGATCGCAGCAATAGCTCCGGCAGGTTCGATAAATTCTTCGTCAAATGACATGGCAAAATGGCTGCAGTTTGTACTAAGCGGCGGTATTGCGGGCGGTAAACAGATCGTTTCAAAAGACGGCTTTAGCGAATGGATAAAACCGCAAATGAAGATAACCCCAAATGGTAGCGTTTCTTATGGATTCGGATGGTTTCTACAGGAATGGAAAGGGAAAAAGGTCGTCCAGCACGGCGGAAATATCGACGGTTTTAATTCGATGGTGGCAATGATCCCGGAGGAAGATCTGGGTTTTGTAATGCTCACAAATGTTTCCGCATCGAGCCTCGGAAATGACCTGATGGAAATTGTCTGGAGCGAAATTTTGGAAGACGAACGGTCCGCACCGCTTACCGGGCACGAACTCAAGGAAGTTGGAGAATATACGATTACTCAAGCGGGCATCGACATCGAAGTTGCCGTTGAAAATGCGAAACTCGTCGCAAAAGTTCCCGGACAACCTACCTACACTTTAGAAAACATTAAAGATAGAAAATACCGTTTGTCAGGCGCACCGGAAGGTTTTTACATTACGTTTAAGGACACAGAAGCTTTTCTTGAGCAACCTCAGGGCAATTTAACTTTACCAAAAAAAGCAGCGGCGAAAAACGCGGGATCGACCGCGGATGACGCAGCCAAAGATCTGATCGGTGTCTATGAATCCGAAGCTCAGAAAGGAACCACCGTTGAGATCAAAGACGTCGGCGGAAAGACGTCGCTGGTTGTCGGCGATCAGCCGCCGTATTCGCTGGTCAACAAGGAAAAAGATATTTTTGCTGCACCGCCGCTTCCTGATGCCTTTTCGATAAAAGCCGCCCGCGATGAAGCCGGGAAGATAACCGGGATCACGTTGGTTCAGCCTCAGGGAAATGCCGAGTTTAAGAAGATCGTAAAGGGTAGTTTAACTGCCGGCATAGAACTAACAATCGATGAGCTGATAGCGAAGATGATCGAGGCTCAAGGCGGGGAGCAAAGTCTTAAGAAGATCACCTCCCGCGAAGTGACATTTGAGCAAGACTGGATAAATCAAGGGGTTAAAGGGGTTGGAAAAGGGTTTCAATCGGCGCCAAATAAAGGTGCGAGCAATACTACGCTTTCGGCGCTTGGTAAGAAAATCAGATGGATCAAGACATATTTCAACGGCACGGCGGGCGGTGATGATTATAGTTTTGGCCGGGACGAAACCTATACCGGTATTCGACTTGAGGATGCGAAGGCGCAAAATGATCTCTATGAATATCTGAATTGGAAGGAAAAATTCGAAAAGGTTGAGATCACAAGAAAAGATAAGGTCGGTGAAGAGGATGCTTACGTTGTATCGATCAAACCAAAAACCGCAAATGCACTTACGCTCTACGTGTCGACAAAAACCTCTTTGCCGATCCGCAGGATAACTCTGGCGGTTTCAAGCACATCACCGCAAAAGATCCCGATAAGCGAGGTTTATTCAGACTATCGAAAGGTTGACGGGATCATGATCGCTTTTAAGACAGTGACTACAAATCCGGGTATGGGCGATATCATCACGACCGTCAAAGAGATCAAGCACAACGTAAAAATTCCGGATAGCACTTTTGAAAAAAAGTAGGCTTCCGGAATGATTTCTGGGAAATTGAAAAGGCGGGTCAA